>JAQBEG010000119.1:0-11555 GCA_032123985.1 Deltaproteobacteria bacterium | reverse complement strand
CTCGCCCTGGGCATATGACCGCTATGTCCCGATCATCTTCGCCGGCCACGGAATCGAGTCGCGCAAGGTCTCTCGACCCGTCGGACCCCACGAGATCGCCCCGACCCTGTCCGCATACCTGGGCGTGAAGCCTCCCTCAGGAAGCGACGGAAGCGTGCTGAAAGAAGTTCTGCCTCGACATTAGTCGCGAATCGTGACCTGGAGCTCGATATGGATGCGGCTCATCGGCAGCCCGCTCGTCAGAACAATCCTTGGCGCTGACTTGAAAAGCGTCGCTTGAAGTGGCCGTTACTCAGCGGCTCCCCGTAAGATCTCTATTACACGATCGGCATCGTCGGGCGCCGCGTCGCCTCGCCAACCAATGTGCTGATCGGGACGCACGAGCACGAGGTTGCGATCGTAGATGGCTCGCGCCTTCTCGTCGCGCACGTCTACGGTCTCGAGCGGCACGCCACGCGAGGCCGCAGCCTGCTCAAGCGTGCTCGAGTCTACGTCCGCAAATCGCAACAGAGTGAAACCCTTGCCGAGCTTGTCGAGCAGCGCACTGCCATCTTCGAAGATCAGGCTCGGACAGCGCAATCCGGGCCAGCTCGATGGGACGAAGCGGTCCATGGTGTAGGGAGGGGTCTCGCCTCCGTCGTGACAGATGATCGGCGAGTCGTCGTAGCGGTACCCAATCTCGATGCCGAGGGCTTCGTTCTCGAGGTTGCCAAGGTCGCTGATCTTCTCAGCGAGTGTGCGTCGCGCGCGCTCACCCTCCGGCGAGTCCTCGTGGACGATCGGATTGTAGGCGCCGCCGATCTGCACGCGGACGCCGAGGTGTCGAGCCGAGGCCAGAAGGTTGCGAATGCCGACCGGCCTGCGCTCGGCCTCGTAGGCTGGCAGCAAACCCGGCCCACCCCAACCCTCCAGCATCGCCTGCAACGACCAGCCGAGCGCCACCGCATCGCCCACGCCTGTGTTCATTCCGTAGCCGCCGGTAGGGATGACCTGATGCGTCGAGTCGCCGGCGAGCCACACCCGCCCGTGTCCGTAGGCGCTGGCCACGGCCAGCCTGGGCGACCAGGGATTCGCGACGATGATCTCGCAGTCGATCTCTGCACCGAGATGCTCGAAGAGGAGCGCCTTCGCATCGACGGACCCGGCGTCGACGCCGGGCGTCGGCGACACGTGAATGGTCCAGGTGTCGACGTCGTTCTGCGAGATAATCGTTCCGGCAACGGGTGATTGGATGTGCCAGACGGTGCCGAAGCGCTCGAAAAACGCGCGGTCGGCCGATCGGAAGTGGATCAAAAAGAGCTGCGGTCCAGACGGACCTCCACTCACCTTCGTAGCGATGGACTCGAAGCGCTCGACGGACAGGTCGTCGGGCGCGGCGAGCATATCGCCGGGTCCGACCTCGTCGAGCCGGATGCCAAGCCCGGCGCGCGTCACGCTGCCGGCCCCGTCACAGCCCGCGAGGTAGCGGCTTCGGATCGTTCGCGTCTCGCCGTTCTCCGTCGATCGCACGACCGACGTGACGCCCTCGTCATCCTGCTCGAACGATTCGAGCCCCCAGCCGAAGCGGACGTCGACGCGGTCGCCCTTCTTCTCGAGGATGTCCTTCAGCACCGGCTCGAGCACGACCTGCGAGATCCGCATGTCGGGCTCGAGGGGCAACGAACCGTCATTGACCGAGCGGATGATATTGCGGCCCCACTCGAAGCTCGGGTAGTCGAAGCGGGCGAGCTCCCACTCGGCCGCGCGGGTACACCACACGACGGTCATCGGGTGATCGGTCGGCACTGCGTGGGTGCGGATCTCGTCGGCGATCCCGAGTCGCCGGAAATGCTCCATGCTACGTCCGTTGGTCACGTCCATTTTGGGATGGCTCGTCGTCGTCGGATTGCGCTCGACGAGAATCGCGTCGATTCCGCGATGTTCGAGTTCGAGAGCGAGCACCAGGCCGACGGGGCCACCGCCAGCGATGAGGACCGGTGTATCAAACGCTTCGCTCATGCATTTTCTCCGGGATTCGCAGCGCCGCTCAGCGCGGGTGGGGTGTCGACTGTTGGACGAGTTGATCGGCCAGCGCGCGCAAGCTCAGTGAGATCATCTCGAAGGCCGCCTTCAAGTCGGTGGTATTGGACTCGATCTGGCTGGCGACGAAGACACCGTCCAGCAGCATGAGTGTATGGCGAGCGAGCTGTTCGCTGATCTGAATCCTGCGTGCATCGTTATCAATCGCGAGTCCTGGCGCGTATGCCGCGGAGATCAGCCTAACGGCCTCGGCCCGCACGCCGCGGGCAGCCTCCAGGGCAGCGGGATCGCCATCTCGACGTTCGAGCGAGAGCACGAGGAGCAGCCGTAGAAATTCCGGTCCCCCTTCGAATGCCTGCGCGAGCTTTGCGATCGAGTTGAACGGGTCGCCGGCCTCGGCGCGCTGGCGAATGCCCTCGAAGAAGGTACCGGCGGCGCGCTCCATCACGGCAGCGAAGAGGCCCTCCTTGTTGCCGAAAGCCCAGTAGATCGAGGCGGGGTTGGCACCGGAAATCTTGCTGATCTGAGCGATCGACGTGGCCGCGTAGCCCTGCGTGGCCATCAAGCCAGCAGCCGCGTCGATCACCTTCGCGCGCGTGCGAGCACCTTCTTCGTGTCTTCCGGGTCGGGCCATTGTCTAATCTTAAATGATTGATTAAGTTTCGCAATCCATGAACGGCACGGCAGGTCGCCCGACATCACCCGTCTTCGAGCACCTTTAAATAGAGCCACCCAGCCACGGAGATCCCACATGTCCGAATCTACTGAAATCCAACGCCAGATGGGCCGCGACCTTACCGCCGGCGACATCCTCGACAACGCCAGGGCGCTGGCGGCGAGGGTCCGCGAGAAGGATCTCGCCGCGGAGTATGACCGCCTCCGCCAGCTGCCTACCGACATCGTCGAAGACGTACGCGAGGCAGGCATTATGCGTATGAACATGCCGAAGATCTGGGGCGGCCCCGAGATGACCCCCATGGAGCAGGTCGAGGTGATCGAGGCCCTCGCCCGCGCGGACGCATCGATCGCGTGGTGCTCATTCATCTGGTGCGACTCGGGCATCTACAGCGGCTACCTCGACGACAGCGTGGCGCGCGAAATGTATCCCCGTCTCGATATGGCCACCTCGGGCTGGGTCTATCCGATTGGCCGTGCGCAACGCGAAGGCGACGGCTATCGGCTGTCGGGCAATTGGATGTTTGGAAGCGGCAGCAATCACTGCGACTGGCTCGTGTCGGGCTGCCTCGAGTTCGACGGCGACGCGCCGGTGATCGGCGACAACGGTCTCCCTTCGTGGCGAATCCTGATGGCACCGCGCGAGGACTACGAGATCCTCGACACGTGGTACACCACCGGTCTCTGCGGCACGGGCAGCAACGACTACACGGTGCAGGACCTCTATGTGCCGCGTGAGCGGTCATTCAGCCTCTTCGATGCGCCGAAGCGCGAAGGCACGATCTGGAAGCGACCCGATCACTTCCTGCGCAAGATGTCGGGGGTTCCGCTCGGCGTCGCCGCCGACGCGCTGGACACCGCGCGCGACATGCTGAAGGACAAGACCGATCGCGTCATCGGTTTGCCATATCACGAGATGCCCCGAGTGCAGTCTGCCATCGCCGAGGCCCAGATGATGCTTGGTTCGGCTCGCAGCTACGTCTTCACTTCACTCGAGCGGCAATGGCGCAAGCTCGAGAGGGGCGAGGAGCTCTCGACCGAGGACCGCGCCAACGCCTGGCTCTCCCGAACGAATGCCTTCCAGACCGGCCGCGCGGTGGTGTCGCTGCTCTACGACGTGATCGGCGGCAGCGCGATCTACTCGAAGAAGAGTCCCTTCGACCGCCACCTGCGCGACATGCAGACTGCGTGTCAGCACGTGGTTGGGCAGACCAAGAGCTGGGAGGGCGTGGGCGCACTGCTGCTCGGTGGAGAGGGCGATCATCCGCTGATGTAAGCGACAGTCTCTCGAAGCGATTTTCTCGACCACGCCGTGCTGCAGTCGCGCAACATGAGTAACTTCTTTTGAGCATCACCGGCGTATTGGCGAGGGGACCTCTCACGAGAGGACTGTTCACGAGAGGACTGTTCACGAGAGGACTGTTCACGAGAGGACAAGGGAAATTTCTGCAATGACCAACTCTTCGACAGGCAAGATTCGTGACGCCGTCATCATCGGCGCCGGCGTGGCGGGCATCTACATGTTGCATCGCTTGCTGAAACTCGGCCTGGATGCGACGGCTCTGGACGCGGCGGACGGACCGGGCGGCACGTGGTACTGGAATCGCTACCCCGGCGCTCGTTTCGACTCCGAGAGCTACTCGTACGGGTACTCGTTCTCGAAAGAGATTCTCGACGAATGGAGCTGGTCGGAGCATTTCGCCGGGCAGCCGGAGACGCTTCGCTATCTGAACTTCGTCGTCGACAAGCTGGGCATTCGCGACCACATGCAATTCGGCTGTAATGTGAAGTCCGCACACTTCGACGAGGAGCAAAACTGCTGGCACGTCGAGATGGAAAATGGGCGTAGAGAGGTTGCCCGTCTCCTCTTCGGCGCGCTCGGTATCTTGTCCGCCGCGACGTTGCCGCGCATCGAAGGACGGGACGATTTCGAAGGTGAGGCATTCCACACCTACTACTGGCCGAAGGACCGCGAGGTCGAACTCGCGGGCAAGCGGGTCGCTGTCATCGGGACGGGAGCGACCGGCGTTCAAGTCATCCAGACGATCGCGCCGCTCGTCGAGGAGCTGACCGTATTCCAGCGCCGACCGAACTGGTGTGCGCCGCTCCACAACTCCCCCATCGATGAAGAGACGCAGACGAAAATCAAAGGCTCCTATGACGAGATCTTCAACAAGATGTCGGAGACCCATGGCAGCTTTCTCCCTGGCGTCGAACCACGCAGTTATCACGACGTCCCCGAAGACGAGCGTCTCGAGCTCTGGGAGCGGAACTATGCGTCGCCGGGATTCGGTGTCTGGTTGTCGAACTTCCCCGAGGCCTTGCTCGTTCCAGAAGTGAATGCCGTCTACTCGAAGTTCATCGCCGACAAGATTCGCAGTCGCGTGAAGGACCCGGAAACGGCCGAAAAGCTCATTCCAAAAGACCACGGCTTCGGGACTCAACGCGTGCCGCTGGAGACCCATTACTACGAAGCCTACAACCGCGAGAACGTGCGGCTGGTCGATGCAATGGCGACGCCCATCGAGCGCATAACGCCGAAGGGCATCAAGACGTCGAAGGAGGAATTAGAGTTCGATCTGATCATTTACGCGACCGGCTTCGACTCCTTCACGGGCTCCTATGATCGCATCGATATTCGAGGCAAGGGCGGCCGACGGCTCGCAGACAAGTGGAAGAACGGGCCCATCACCTACCTGGGAACGCACGTCGCGGGCTTTCCGAACCTGTTTCTGCTCGCGGGGCCGCAGAGTGCATCGGCCGCGTCGAACTTCCCACCGTCGATCGAAGCCTGTGTGGGCTGGGCCACCGCGTTCGTCGAGCATCTTCAGGCCAACGGGATTGCGCGGGTCGAAGCTCGTGAGGACGCCGAGGATGCGTGGACCGGCGACATCAAAGCCGGATACGAAGTCTCGATGTTCAAGAACGCGAAGTCATGGTTCACGGGATACAACTCGAACGTGGATGGCCACGACATGCTGCGCCACATGATGTATCTCAGCGGCGCGCCCGCCTACCGTACGAAGCTCGGAGAGGTAGCGGCCAACGGATATGAAGGCTTCGACCTCAATCGCGGTTGAGCTGACCCCTCCGCGGGCTTCGCACAAGGCTCGTCGAGGTCCTCCCGAGACGGCGTAGAACCGTCTCGTCCGAGTGACAGGCCTTCCTCACGAAGCCGGAAGGTCAAAGGTCAAGCCTCGGATTCCGCCCCGACCACGCCGTCCTCGATCAACGCATCGATCCGCTCGCCCGAATACCCAAGCAGCGATTCCAGAACGAAGCGGTTGTCGCGACCGAACGAAATGGCCGACTCGGCCCGTTTCTCCGCGCTCCGCGAGAGCCGTAGTCGCGAGCTTTCGACGGTATGCGTTTGATAAATGTGGTGTTGGACGTCGTAGTAGTGCTCACGGCCGTGAAGCTGTGGGTCGGCATGGAGATCCTGCATGTCGAGCGCTCGGTGTGCGGCGATTCCGGCGTCCTGGAGCATCTGCTCGAGGGCCGGACCCTCCTGATCGGCCGTCCATGCCGCGATCGCCACGTCGACCGCCTCGCGATCCTCACGCTGGCTCGTCAAATCGACTCGGCCCATCAACCGACATAGGGCTTCCCACTCGGAATCGCCTACGACCGCGATGGCGATCCAACGATCTTCTCCGGCACAGGGATAGAAGCCGTGAGGGGTGAAATCGAGATCCTGGTTTCCCATCTCGACGCGCAGCGCCCCGTTCACGGTGTAGTCGAGATAGGCTGGCGCCAGAAAGTGCAGCGCGGCTTCGGCCTGGGACATATCGATATATTGGCCCTCGCCCGTTCGTTCGCGATACTCGAGAGCCGCAAGGATCGAGACCGCGTTGTATCGAACGCCGATGAAGTCGGTGTAGGCGCCGAAGGGGCCCGACGGCGGGCGATCGGGCCAACTGGCGAGATGCTGATAGCCGGTCACGCTGGCGGCGAGATTTCCGAAGCCCGTGAAATCTCGCCACGGACCCGTCTGGCCCATCAGGCAACTGGAGATCATGATGAGATCGGGTCTGATCTTCGAGAGCGCTTCATAGCCGAGGCCGAGATCCTCGATCACGCCTGGCGCAAACGACTCAGTCACGACGTCCGCCCATTCGACGAGCTCCCGCAGGATGGTCTTGCCCTCTTCCTTCGAAATATCGACTGTGATTCCCAGCTTGTTCGCGTTGGCGGACTGGAAGGCGCCGGCGCCCTCTGGATGCGGATTGTTGAACTGGTAGGGCGGAATCACGCGAAGCGTATCGATTTTGCTCTGTGATTCGACACGAATGACCGTCGCGCCGTAATCGGCCAGCATCCGCGTCGACCCGGGGCCCGCGAGCACCCAGAAGAGATCGAGGATCTTGATGCCTTCGAGGGGACGTCTGGTCTCGCCCGAGGCCGCCGACGTCGCGGGCGAGCGCGGACCTTCGCTGGATATCTCGTCGTTATGCTGACCTAGCGTCGGGGGCGGTCGCAGCGAGCGGATCGCCTTTCCTGAAAACTTCGAGAACGGACCGGGGTAGCGCGCTTCGGTGCCGTGTTCAGGCTGGATGTGGACGAGGTCGAATTCGCGTGCGGCGAGTTGTTCGCTGTCGATGATCGTCTCGAGACCAAGGACCGGCGCGAGGAGGAGTTTGCGCTCGAGCGCCGCCGCCATCATTTCTGCCTTCGTCTTCGTAGCGAAGAATTCACCGAGAAGCGCGGCCAGCGGCTCATAGGCGTTGGACGGTCGATTGCCCATGATCATGTTGAGTGCGAAGGAACCCCAGTCTTCCGCAGTCAACGCCGGATCCGAGAAGCCCTCCTCCGCAGCAAAGGCGAGCAGACGATCCATGAAATGGCCCGTGCTCGGAAGGAAGGCGGGCCCGAGAACGACGTGACCATCGCGCAAGGCAAAGCGCGTTGCGATGAACTGACCGACGACGTGAACGCCACCGGAGAGACGTTCGGCTGGCGCTTGTTCGAGCGGAACGTCGAGGGAGCGGAACTGCGTGGTCAAAGTCGCGGACTGTTGGATCGAGATGTCGATGTGTTGCCCTAGACCGCTATGCCGGCGCTCGAAATGCGCGATCAGGGCGCCGACCGCCGCATCGGTCGCGCCATGGGCATGACCCTGCGGTACACAGATCCGGACCGGCGGCCGATCGGCATCGCCGGAAAGATAGGCCTGGCCACTGGACGCCATCTGAGTGAGATCGGTGTCGCACCATCCGGCCTTGGGCCCATGCTGGCCGAAGGGACTGATCGAGACATAGATCAGCGAAGGATGATTGCGCGCGAGCTCTTCATAGCCGAATCCGAGTCGGGCCATTTCACCCGGCGAACTGGACTCGATCAGGAAGTCCGCCCCAGCGATCAGCTTTTTCAAAAGAGCCCGACCCTCAATGGACTCGAAATCGACGCAGAGGCTTCGCTTGTTTCGCGCATAGGCCCACCAGAAGAGCGAATTCTCTCTTCCGGGCTCACCCTTGTACCAGGGGCCAAAGCGCCTCGCGCTGCTGCCCTCGATCGGTTCGACCGCGATCACGTCGGCTCCGAGATCCGCGAGGATCTGGCCACACAGAAGTCCGCGTTCGTTCGAAAAATCGATCACACGATAGGGACTCAGCACGACTCCAGTGTACGACGAAGGAGCCGAAGATGGAAAGGTTTTACGACACATCTGCTACGCGGGCTGCCCTACCCCGTGCGAGCCTCGCACACCTCGAAATCGGGTGAATTGATGATGAAGCGACTCCCGGATGATCCGGTTGTCGCCCTGCCCCGCGTCTTCGACAAGACTTGTAGCTACGATTGCGGATGCCTCCGCGGTAGTCTGTTCCCCGCGTGGGCCTCTCGAATGAGCGACGCCCCTTTCTCGAAACCCTGTGGAGCAAGCGTATTGAGCGAAGAGCAATCTGATGAATGGGCATTGCTCGATGCGACCGCACAGGCGGCCCTCGTCGCAGACGGAGAGGTCACGGCTGCAGAGCTGGTCGAAGCCGCCTGCTGCCGAATCGAACGCATCGATCCGCAGCTTGGTGCTGTTCCAATCAGACTATTCGATGACGCCAGGAAATGTGTAGGAGCGCTTGCTGCCGACGCGAGATACGCCGGCATCCCGTTCTTGATGAAGGACGTCGGCGCGCGACAGGCGGGGCAGCCTTACTACGCTGCGAACCGGGCACTTCTCGAGAGCGATCATCGGGCCGATGCGGATACACCGCTGGGTGCGCGCTTCAAAGACATTGGGTTCATCACGGTTGGCAAATCGAGCACGCCGGAGTTCGGCATGCAGTCCAATACCTGGCCATTGGCCTACGGTCCTACACGAAACCCCTGGGATCCGACCCGCTCGGCAGGAGGATCGTCGGGCGGAGCATGCGCCGCCGTGGCGGCAGGCCTCGTTCCGGTTGCGCACGCCAGCGATGGTGCGGGATCGATCCGAATCCCCGCAGCCTGGTGTGGCCTGGTAGGGCTAAAGCCGTCGCGTGACCGCGTAGTCTGGCGCCATGCCGGGACAGGACGGTCCGACGTCGAGTTCGTCGTAGCGCGGTCGCTGCGAGACACCGCGGCCTTCCTCGATGTGTTGCGCGCGAGCTCACCGCGCGTCGTGTCGTGCGAGTTCGCCGATGCACTGAACATGAAACCCCCGGTTCTTCGCATTGGATACTGCGTGGCCTCTCCAAGCGGGTCAGAGGTCCATGAGGCTTGTCGGACAGCCGTCGAGTGCGTGGCGGGACAGCTCGCGGATCTCGGCCATGCCGTGGAGGAAACGGCGCCGGCTTCGCTCGCACAGTACGAAGAGCGGGCGCTGCATGGCGCGGTGTTGGGACCCGCGGAGTACCGCCAGTGCCTGCAAGATCTCGAGGAACGTTTAGGGCGGCCCCCGGGCCCAGACGACGTAGAGCCATTTCTCTGGGAACTCTCTCGCCTTGCAGATGACACAACGCCTGCCGAGCGTGCGCATGCCGCGCGATGGGCTACGGCCTGGGTTGCCAGGACCCTCGGTTGGTTCGAATCCTTCGACCTGCTCGTGACCCCGACCGTCTCTGAACTCCCGCCGCGACTCGACGACCTCGACCCAACACGTCTGACACCCTTGGCTCTGCTCGAGCGCATGGTGCCCCACATGGCTTTCACCGAACCATGGAACGCGACGGGTCAGCCGGCCATCTCGCTGCCGCTTGCCTGGTCAGCGGAAGGAATGCCCGTCGGTGTGCAGTTGGTTGCGGGTCCGAGAAGAGACGCGCTGCTCTTGAGCGTCGCGGCCACGCTCATGAACCCGTGTCCGGACCCGTCGACGCCGCGTCCGATGATTCACGCTTGAGAGATCATCTACCGTGCGGGCTTTGGCGAAAGGCGCGCTCGATGACCTCGCCGGCCCGGTCGCTTCGCAAGGCGCGATTCCAATGGTCGAGCCTTGCTTCGGGCGCAATCTCCGGTGCCGCAGCGAGTTCGGGAAACCAACGTGAGAGCTCCTCATAGTAGGCGTGATCGTGGCGGGCATACCAGGTTTCGAGGGTCCTGGCGTCGACCGAATTCTCGCCCGCTTCACTGAAGGCCCAGAATGAATTCTGGGTCTCGGGACGAAGATCCTTGATGAGTCGTGTCCAGGGGAGATCTTTTGCCAGAGCGACGTCGGTCCCGAACTCTCCGTCGCCCACGTCCCGAAAGACCAGAGTGCCCGTCGGCTGCAGACTCGCGTCGAGCTGGATCAGCAGATTCTGCGGATTCGGAGTTTCGTACCAGAGGCCGTAGCGTGCGAAGAGCCGCGCCTTGACGCGACCGGCGACTTCAGCGAAATGTCGACCCCAGAACGAATCGAAGGTTTCAGCGTTGGCGTGTGCGATCTGCCGTCCGACAAACGGAAGCGAGAGCGCCGGAAGATAGTAGTGACCATCCTGAAAGAGCCGAAGGTCGCGCACCATGAAGCCGGTCTCGCCGCCGGCGACCATCACCACTAGCACCTCGGTGACGAGCGCTACTTCGGCAAGGGGCTCCAGGAGCGGGTCGACGCGAGCGAATATCCGAACCCAATCAACGACACTGATCGCCTCTTCGCGGAGCTTCGTCTTCTCGGGCTGCAAGAAGGATGGGTGCGGATGGTTCGTCGCGAGCTTGAGTGTGGATAGCGCGGCCCCGCTCTCGGGGCCCGGTAGCGCGAGTGTGCGCGAAGAAGTGAAGCGAGCGGTCCATCGCTCCTTCACCGGCGCGTCGAACCAAGTGACGCTGGTATCCGTGTTGAGGGGATGTCGCGGGAAGAAGACCTGATCGCCACGCAAGAAGCGACCCACGATGGATTCGGGCGCACCGGGCAGGATGTGCACCTCGAGTAGCTCACGCGGCACCTGGACGACTTCGACCTCGACGGTTTCGGTGCTGGTTCGGAAGCCAACGAGATTGGCCTGCTGCTCCCAATCGAGCCACTGCGCGATAGGGTCCGGATCGAGCTCGAGCGGCTGGGTCGTATCGAATGATCGCGGCGCACCTTCAGTCATGACGGAGATTCCTCGGACAGCGGGAGATACTACTGAAGATCCTGAAGCGAACTCGATTGGGAAGCGCTGGATCCGACAAGGACGGTGATATCGGCATCAATCGCGAGTCAGCCACGCCGCGCGGATCGCGTCGTGCCCCGCATCCTCGATGACGTCTCCGTGTCCGGGAATGATGCGCTCGAAGTCCGATTCGAGTGCGCGTTCGAGCGAACGCCGAAGCGTCGCATGATCCGACACTGCGATTCGGCGAATGATTCGGCTCGGCCTCGTCGAGCGGGCGCCCGCCGGCGGGCGCCGCAGCGGTTCTGCGTGAGCGCGCCGGAGCGCGCTCACCGAAACTCCATCCCCCCACTGTCGTACGCGAGCTCGAGAATCAAC
>JAQBEG010000118.1:0-3909 GCA_032123985.1 Deltaproteobacteria bacterium | reverse complement strand
CAAGAAACCCTCCTTGTCCGCATCGAGGATGGCGACGAGCGCCACTTCAGGGATGTCGAGGCCTTCTCGCAGCAGATTGATGCCGACGAGCACGTCGTATTTCCCCTCGCGCAGCTCCCGGATGATTTCCATCCGTTCGAGAGTCTTGACGTCGCTGTGCAGGTAGCGAATTCGAACGCCGAGTTCGGCGTAGTAGTCGGTCAGCTCCTCTGCCATGCGCTTGGTCAGCGTCGTCACCAGGACTCGCTCCTGGCGCTCGACGTGAGAACGGATCTCGCCCAGCAAGGCGTCGACCTGTCCATTGGCCGGACGGATTTCGATTTCCGGATCGATCAGGCCGGTTGGTCGGATGATCTGCTCGACAACGACGCCCTTGCTGTTTGCGAGCTCGTAGTCCGCGGGCGTGGCCGAGACGTAGACTCGCTGAGCAGCCCGCTCTTCCCACTCGTCGAAGCGAAGTGGCCGATTATCGAGCGCCGACGGCATGCGCCAGCCGTAGTTGACCAGGGTCTCCTTTCGTGCGCGGTCGCCACGATACATTCCGCCGATCTGCGGAACCGAAACATGGCTTTCGTCCAACACGATCATCGTGTCGTCAGGGATGTAATCGTAGAGCGTATACGGAGTCTGGCCTGCGCTTCGACCGTCCAGCCAACGAGAATAATTCTCCACGCCATGACAGAAACCCATTGTCTCGAGCATTTCGAGATCGTAGAGCGTGCGCTGTTCGAGACGCTGTGCCTCGAGCAACTTGTTCTCCTTCCGGAAGAGCGCCAGTTGTTGCTGCAATTCATCACGAATACCACTGCAGGCGCGCGCGATTCGCTCCTGGGTCGCGACGTAGTGGCTCGCGGGGTAGATCATGGCCTTTTTCGGTCGCGCAACGACCTTCCCGCGGAGCGGATCGATTTCGGCAAGCGACTCGATCTCGTCGCCAAAGAACTCGACTCGAATCGCCATCTCGCTTTCGTATTGCGGAAAGATCTCAACCACATCACCACGAACCCGAAAAGTTCCCCGGTGGAAATCATGGTCGTTTCGGGTGTAGAGCATGTCGACGAGGCGGCGCAGCAGATCATCTCGGACGAGATTCATGCCCGCTTCGAGATAGACGTGCATCGAACCGTAGTTCTCGGGCGCACCGAGTCCATAGATGCATGAGACGCTGGCGACGACGAGGACATCATCTCGCGTCAGCAAAGAGTGCGTCGCCGAATGCCGCATCTTGTCGATCTCGTCGTTGATCGACGAATCCTTCTCGATATACGTGTCCGTCGAGGGGATATAGGCCTCGGGCTGATAGTAGTCGTAGTAGGACACGAAATACTCGATCGCATTCTCGGGGAAGAGCTCCTTGAACTCCGTATAGAGCTGAGCCGCCAGCGTTTTATTCGGAGACATCACTAGCGCGGGACGATTCAGACGTTCGATCATGCATGCGATCGTGAACGTCTTCCCGCTTCCGGTTACGCCCAACAGCGTCTGGTGATCATCTCCCCGCTCCATCCCCGCACACAGTTCGTCGATCGCTCGAGGTTGATCACCAGAGGGCTCGTACTCCGATACCAGTTTGAAGGGCTTTGACGATCTTGATCTCGTACTCATTCCACGACCGTACGTCTCCACCGTGAACCCTCGGGCGTGTCCACGATTTCAATCTTCATGGCGACGAGTTCATCGCGAATGCGATCCGCCGTCGCCCAGTCCTTCGCCTCGCGCGCGGCCTGCCGCGCCTCGAGCATTCCATCGATTTGCGGATCCTGCTCCCACTCGTCTCCCGCGAGCCCAGCAGGCCCCTCCGCCAGCTTCAAACCCAGAACGAGATCGAATGCACGTAGGAGATCCCGCCGATCCGCGTCCCCGAGCGTTTCGCTTCGAGCGACTTCCCAGACCACCGCCATCGCCCGCGGTGCGTTCAGATCGTCTGCGAGTGCGTCGCGAAAACGTGCCCTGATGGGAGCCTGGACTGCCTCGTCACCAGTGCCCTTCGCCGCTTCGAGTCCCTTCGCGATCGTCCGCAGCCTGCGAAGCCCCTTCGCCGCGGACTGGACCGCCTCATCGCCATACGCTTGCTGCTGGCGGTAATGCGCCTGGAAGAAGAAGTAACGGAACGCGAGGGGATCGATGCCGCGCTTCTTCAGGTCGGAGAGCGTCTTTACGTCGCCCTTCGACTTGGACATCTTCTCGCCGCCCATGTTGAGATACTCGTTGTGCATCCAGAAACCGACCCAGGGATGGACGCCAAAGCCGCATTCACTCTGGGCGACTTCGTTCGTGTGATGGACGGTGGCCAGATCGATGCCGCCCGTATGAATGTCGAAGCGTTCCCCCAGGTAGTGCACGCTCATCGCCGAGCATTCGAGATGCCATCCCGGAAAACCTCGACCCCAGGGCGAGTCCCACTCCTGAAGCCGCTTGACGCCCTTCTCTGCGAGTTTCCAAACCGCGAAATCGGCGGGGTTGCGTTTGCCCGCCGTAACACCGATGCGCGCGCCCTCCGTCTGGCCCTCCAGATCGAGTCCCGCCAGCTCCGCATAGCGAGGAAAACGACTCGTATCGAAATAGAGTCCATCCGCGATCGTATAGAGATAGCCGCCGGCCTCGAGCTTCTTCGCGAGCTCGATCTGCCCCTGAATATGTTCAGTGGCCTTGGGATTATGCGACGGCGTCAGACAGTTCACCGCCTCGCAGTCCTCTCGCCACTGCGCTGTGTAATAGTCGGCGATCTCTTCGGCGCTCTACCCGGCCCGACGAGCAGCGGCTTCGATCTTGTCCTCGCCCTCGTCGGCGTCGGAAACGAGATGGCCGACATCCGTAATGTTGATGACGTGGGTGACTTCGAAACCCTCGCTCTCCAGAAATCGCCTCAACAGATCCGCGACCAGGAACGACCGCATATTACCCACGTGCTGCGGCGCGTAGACCGTCGGACCGCAGGAATAGATCCCTACGTGTCCCGGCTCGATCGGCTCGAAGGGGCGTTGGCTTCGACTGCGCGTATCGTAGAACTCGATCTGACTCACGCCTTTGCCTCTTCGAGTAGCACGACCGCCATGCCAGCAATGCCCTCGCCCCGACCAATCGCACCGAGCTGATCCGTGCTCGTCAGCTTCAAGTTGATCCGCAACGGGGACACACCCAACAGACCCGCCAGATTTTCGTGCATCGCCTTCTGATGGGGCGCGAGTCGCGGGACCTGGGCCACGATCGTGGCATCGACATTCCCGAGCGAGAAGCCCGCTTCAGACATCATGGTCACCACCTGCACGAGAATCTCGCCACTTGCAACGCCCCGCCAACGCTCATCGCTGGAAGGAAAATGACGACCCAGGTCGCCTGCCCCGATCGCACCCAGGATGGCGTCGGCCACCGCGTGGAGCAGCGCGTCGCCATCTGAATGTCCATCGAGACCCCGATCGGACGGGATCTCGATCCCGCCCAACATGAGCCGACGATTCGCGATCAGCTGGTGGACGTCGTAGCCCTGGCCGATTCTCATTTTTTCGCCCTCCCTGCTCTCTCGGCAAGCAAAATCTCCGCAAGCGCGAGATCCTCGGGACGAGTGATCTTTGGATTGGGTCCCCCCGCCTCGACGACGTGTACGGGTCGGCCCAACCACTCGAGCAGCTGCGCATCATCGGTGCCCCGTCGACCCGTCGGACAATTGGCCGCGATCGCCTCGATCAACCAGTCTCTACGGATGACCTGCGGCGTCTGTGCGGCCCAGCACACGTCGCGGTCCACTGTCTCGACGACGCGCCTGTCGACGACGCGCTTGATTGTATCTCGAACGCGCTCGGCGAGAATAGCCGCCCCAGTCCGCCGTGCAGCGGACACGACGGCCCGCACGTCCTCCGCAGACACCAGACAGCGCGCTGCATCATGAATTGCCACGAATTCGAATTCTTC
>JAQBEG010000117.1:0-6419 GCA_032123985.1 Deltaproteobacteria bacterium | reverse complement strand
ATGCCTCCCGATTTAAGCACTTCGAAGAACGCGGAGTAGACCTGCTCGGCGGTATCGTCGCGAACCCAACCATGTGTATTCCGAAAGGTCAGGACCATGTCCGCTGATCCGGGCTCGCCGAGATTGATCGAATCGGGCGCGGAGAGCATCACGATCTTCGGAGTGCCGAAGATCTCCGGCTCATTCTCGAAGCGTTCGACCATGCGCGCATATCCACGTGTTTGATATTCCGGCGAATCGGGAAGGCTGATGTCGTAGGCGGCCGCAACGTACTGACCTCGATCGCGTAGGATCGGGGCAAGGATTTCGCCATACCAGAGCCCGCTCGGCAAAGCTTCGATGACGGTCATGTCCTCTTCGAGGCCAAAGAATGCGAGGGTCTCCGCCGGGTGACGAAAGGCGTCGCGCGCAGCGTTTGCTTCGCTGCGATGGCTATTTTTGACGCCCTTCGTGATCGCATCGGTGGCGTCCGGGCCGTGGGATGGGCCGGTGCAGGCGCTGGCAATGGCAATGATGCCGATCAGGCTAAATCGAAACGAGAGCATAAGCCGGGTCATGAAAGGATCCTCTCCGTCGGTGGTTCGGGCGGATCCGATAGTGACAGATCAGTAGCCGAGATTCGATGCCAACCAGCGCTCCGCATCCTCGACGGAGAGACCCGAGCGCCTGGCATAATCTTCGATCTGGTCGCGGCCGAGTCGGCCGACCGTGAAATAGCGCGCGTCCGGGTGTGCCAAGAAAAGGCCTGACACGCTGGCGCCGGGCGTCATGGCGCAGGTCTCCGTCAACTCGATTCCGACGTCGGGCGCGTCCAACAACTCGAAGAGCGTTCGCTTCGGAAGATGATCGGGACAGGCCGGGTAGCCAAAGGCCGGGCGAATTCCGCGATAGCGCTCGGCGATCAAGTCGTCGTTCGTAAGTGATTCGTCCGCACCATAGCCCCAGTCTGTACGCGCGCGGGCGTGGAGGTATTCAGCGAAGGCTTCGGCGAGTCGATCGGCGAGCGACTTCACCATGATCGAGCGATAGTCGTCGTGGTCTTTCTGGAACCCGGCCGCGAGATCATCGGTCTCCGTTCCGCTCGTGACCGCAAAGGCGCCAACATAGTCGGCGACGCCAGCGTCGATCGGTGCAACGAAGTCGGCGAGTGAGCGATTGGGACGGCCATTCGTCTGGATCGACTGCTGCCGCAACATCGGGAAGCGGGCAATCTCGCCGCTCAGTTCTTCATCGGCGAAGAGCACGATGTCGTCGCAATCTCGCCGCGCAGGCCAGAAGCCATAGACCGCGCGCGGGCTGAGCCACTTTTTATCGATGATCTCGTCGAGCAATTCTCGGCCATGTTGAAAAAGCTCTCGCGCAGCTTCACCCAGCCTAGGGTCGTCGAGGATTTTCGGATATTTGCCCTTCAGATCCCAGGTCGAGAAAAAGAATGTCCAGTCAATATACGGTTCGAGATCCGCCACGCTGACGTCGTACAGCGTTCGTCGACCCAGAAACGACGGTTTTGCCGGTGCGGGGTTAACGAACTCGAGGTCGCTGGCATTCGCGCGAGCCTCCGCAATCGCGAGCAAGGGCTTTTGCTTGCGTCCCTCATAGACGGCACGAAGTTTTTCCTGCTCATCGCGATTCGCATCGACGAGCGCCGCCTTCCGCTCGCTTGAAAGCAGATCGGAGACGACGTTGACAGATTTCGACGCATCGAGCACATGCACCACAGGATGGCTGTAGTGCGGTGCGATCTTGACCGCGGTGTGTTGTCTGCTGGTCGTCGCACCTCCGATCAAGAGCGGCAATTCAAGTCCGCGTCGCTCCATTTCCTTCGCAACCGAGGCCATCTCCTCGAGCGAGGGCGTGATCAGCCCCGAGAGTCCGATCGCGTCTGCGCCTTCGGCGATGGCGACGTCGATGATCTTGTCCGTCGGAACCATCACGCCAAGGTCGACGATCTGGTAGTTGTTGCAGCCGAGCACCACGCCGACGATGTTCTTGCCGATGTCGTGGACATCGCCCTTCACAGTGGCCATCACGATCTTGCCCTGCGTCGATCCCTCGGCCTTCTCGGCTTCGAGATAGGGTTCGAGATAGGCGACTGCCTTTTTCATGGATCGCGCGCTCTTGACGACCTGCGGGAGAAACATTTTCCCCGCGCCGAAGAGATCTCCGACGATCCGCATCCCATCCATCAGCGGGCCTTCGATCACATGGATCGGCTTATCCAGTGTTTGGCGTGCCTCTTCGGTGTCCTCGTCGATGAAGTCGAGGATGCCATGGACTCGGGCGTGGGTTAGACGCTCCTCGACGGAGCTCTCGCGCCACGAGAGATCGATCTCACGCTTCTTGCCGCCACCCTTCACGTTTTCGGCGAAATCGACCATCCGCTCCGTCGCATCGTCGCGGCGATTGAAGATGATGTCCTCGACGTGCTCGAGCAGGTCCTTGGGGATGTCCTCGTAGATTTCGAGCTGGCCTGCATTGACGATGCCCATGTCCATGCCCGACTGCGTGGCGTGGTAGAGGAAGGCCGAATGGATCGCCTCTCGGACTCGATCGTTGCCGCGGAAAGAGAAAGAAAGATTCGAGACGCCGCCGGAGATGTGGACACCGGGGCAACGCTCCCTGATGAGTCGCGCCGCCGCGATGTAGTTCTTCGCGTACTCTGCGTGCTCTTCGATGCCGGTGGCGATCGCGAGGATATTCGGATCGAAGATGATGTCCTGGGGCGGAAAACCAGCCTGCTCGACGAGTATCTTGTACGAGCGCTCGCAGATCGCGACCTTGCGTTCCGTCGTATCGGCTTGCCCCGTTTCGTCGAACGCCATTACGACGACGCCCGCTCCGAAGCGTCGAATGACTTTGGCCTTCTTCAGGAAGTCTTCCTCGCCCTCCTTCAGAGAAATGGAGTTGACGACGGCCTTACCCTGGACGCAGCGAAGCCCAGCCTCGAGCACGCTCCACTTGGAACTGTCGATCATGATCGGGATACGCGAGACCTCGGGCTCGGTGGCAATCAGATTCAGGAAGCGAGTCATCGCCGCTTCACTGTCGAGCATGCCCTCGTCCATGTTCACGTCGAGAAGATTCGCGCCGCCGCGGACCTGATCGAGCGCGACTTCGAGCGCCTTCTCGTAGTCGTCGGCTTCGATGAGTTTTCGAAATCGCGCAGAACCGGTCACATTGGTCCGTTCGCCGATCATCTGAAAATTCGAGTCCGAGCGAATGACCAGGGTTTCGAGGCCCGAGTAGTAGGTCGTGAGCGAGTCACTCTCGGGAACGGGTCGCGGGGCGACGCCTTCGACCGCTTCCGCGATCGCTTTGATATGCGGCGGCGTGGTTCCACAGCAACCGCCGACGAAATTGACGAGTCCGCTGGTTGCGAATTCACCGACGAGTTTGCCCGTCGTCGCTGGCTCTTCGTCGTACTCGCCGAACGCATTCGGCAGTCCGGCGTTCGGGTAGCTCGAGACATAGCAGTTCGCGATGCGCGAGAGCTCTGCGACATGCGGTCGCATATCCGTTGCACCGAGTGAACAGTTGACGCCGACCGAGAGCGGGTTCACGTGCGAGACGGATCGCCAGAACGCGTCCACGGTCTGTCCGGAGAGCGTGCGCGCGCTCGCGTCGGTGATCGCGACGGAGATCATGATGGGGAGTCGGATTCCCGAGGCCTCGAACGCTTCGTCGATTGCGACGAGGGCAGCCTTGGCGTTCAGGGTGTCGAAGATCGTCTCGACCAGAAGGACGTCGACATCCCCTTCGATCAACGCATCGACCTGCTCGCGGTAAGCCTGGCAAAGTGCATCGAACGTGATGCTTCGGGCGGAGGGATCGTTCACGTCGGGCGAGAGAGACAGCGTCTTTGGGGTCGGTCCGACCGCGCCCGCGACAAAGCGCGGCTTCGACGGATCCTTCGCGGTCCAGGCATCCGCCGACTCCCGGGCGATTCTGGCCGAGGCCAGATTCAGTTCGCGGATGCCACGTTCGAGATCGTAGTCGGATTGTGAGATCGCGTTCGAGCCGAACGTATTCGTCTCGATGATGTCGGCACCGGCTTCGAAGAACTGGTCGTGGATCTGGCGGATGACGTCGGGTCGGGTCAGCGAGAGAAGCTCGTTGTCACCCTGAAGGTCACTCGGATGATCTGCGAAGAACGCACCGCGAAAATCGGCCTCCCCGAGGCCGAATCCCTGGATCATCGTGCCCATCGCGCCATCGATGACGAGGATCCGTTCTTTCAGGGCACTTTTTAGACTTGAAATCCGCTCATCGCGGGTCGCCGGGACAGGCATCGGAGGCTCCAGGTTTGGCGGCCAAGGTTAACATCAATCTATTCGAATATCCAGATATGAAAATTGAGCCAATAGACCCGCGGGGATATTCTCGAAAGATCGACTCCAATTCGGAAAAGCCCGATGTGCGGACTTGATCCCTTCTCCATCGTGCCCAACATTCGCGCACCGCGCTGCAGAAGGCAGCCCCTCCCATTTCCCTACCCGTTTCAGGAGCGTGATCCCTCATGGAAACCCATTCATTCCAGGCCGAGACCCAGAAACTTCTCGACCTGATGATTCATTCGCTTTACACGAACAAGGAGGTCTTTCTCAGGGAGCTGATTTCGAATGCCTCGGATGCACTCGACCGAGTTCGCTTCGAGGCGCTCTCGAATCCGGAATTTCGGACAGAGCACGAACTCGAGATCCATCTCGAAGCCGATCGCGTCGCGAGGACTCTCAAGATCTCGGATAACGGGATCGGGATGAATCGCGAAGATCTCATCGAACATCTCGGAACGATCGCGCGATCCGGAACTCTGGAATTTCTGAACCGGCCAGACAAAGGCGCCGAAGCGAGTCCAGATTTGATCGGGCAATTTGGTGTCGGCTTCTACGCGAGCTTCATGGTCGCGGATGAGGTCGAAGTCGTGAGTCGCCGCGCCGGAGAAGACAAGGCATCGCGCTGGATCTCGAATGGCGCGGGCGAATACAGCATGGAGGATGCTGAGCGGGACGCGGCGGGCACGACGATTCGCTTGACGCTGAAGCCGGTCGATGGCGAGAATAGCGTCTCCGATTTTTGTGACGAATGGGTCGTTCGGCAGACGATCAAGAAATATTCGGATTTTGTCCGCTATCCGATCAAACTCACAATCATCGAGGAATCAACAAAGCCCCCCGAATCCGAGGACGAGGAGGCCGCTGTCCCGACCGATGGTTTGCCGACGCGAAGGGAAATCGAGGAGCCGCTCAACTCGATGAAGGCCATCTGGACCCGTCCAGAGGACGAAGTCTCCGAGGACGAGTTCGGCGAATTCTACAAACACATCACGCACGACTTCCAGGAGCCCATGCTGCGTGTGAGCACGTCGATCGAAGGCACATTCGAAGCACGTGCGCTCCTTTTCGTGCCCAGCAAGGCGCCTTTTGACCTTTATCACAGAGAGCGACTCAACAACGGCGTTCAGCTCTACGTTCGTCGTGTCTTCATCATGGACGAGTGTCGGGATCTCCTGCCCGACTGGCTGCGCTTCGTGCGTGGGGTCGTCGATGCCGAGGATCTTTCGCTGAATGTCTCGCGCGAGATGCTCCAACAAGACCGACAGATCCAGGCGATTCGAAAACATCTCGTCAAGAAGGTCGTCGAAAGCCTGAAGGCGCTTGCCAAGGATGATCCCGCGAAATTCGAAACCTTCTGGATCGAATTCGGTCCCGTCGTGAAGGAGGGTCTCCTCGATTTCGCGGAGAAACGCGAACGCATTCTGGATCTCGTCCTCGCGCCGTCATCGGCCGACGGTGGAA
This sequence comes from Deltaproteobacteria bacterium, assembly GCA_032123985.1. GTDB lineage: Bacteria > Myxococcota_A > UBA9160 > UBA9160 > UBA4427 > UBA4427. Next base: position 624 of record JAQBEG010000117.1, on the reverse strand, counting down.
AGCTGACCTCACTCGCGGGTTATAAGGATCGGATGGCCGACGACCAGGATGCCATCTACTTCATTGCCGGGCCGAAGCTCGATGTTCTGCGTCGTTCGCCCCATCTGGAGGCCTTTCTCGATAAGGGCATCGAGGTTCTCTTCCTGACGGATCCGGTTGACGAAGTCTGGGTCAGCCAGGGGCCGATCAGCTATGACGGCAAGCCATTCAAGAGTATTGGCCATGGTGAAGTCGAACTCGGCTCCGACGAGGACAAGGAAAAGGCCAAGGAAGCCCTCGAGAAGGATGAGAAGAGTTTCGGCGATCTCTTGCAAGCAATGAAGGCGGCGATTCAGGACGAGGTCAAAGACGTGCGACTCTCGAGCAGGCTGAAGAGTTCGGCCTCGTGTCTCGTGCTGGAGGAGGGCGATCTCTCGCCCCAGCTCGAGGCGATGCTTCGACAGGCAGGACAAGAGATTCCGGAGCGGAAGCCGATCCTTGAACTCAATCCAGAGCATCGAGTGCTGAAACGACTCGGAGAGCGATTCGAAAAGAACCCGACGGATCCCAAGATTGCGGACTCGGCGCGGCTTTTGCTGGGGCAGGCGATTCTGGCCGAAGGGGGTCAGCTCGAGGATCCGACCG
>JAQBEG010000116.1:0-2993 GCA_032123985.1 Deltaproteobacteria bacterium | reverse complement strand
AACGGCGTAGAACGGGATGTTCCACTCATCCAGTTTCGCGATGATTTGCGCAATCCTGTCCGGAGACGCGGAGGGTATCGCCAGAAAGACAGCCCGAGCTCCGGTCTGCACGAGTGCAGAGCCTAAGTGTTCCTCACCGCCGAGGACCGGGAGACGGACTCCGTTCACACCGGCACCCGCTCGTACATCTGCGAACCAAAGGTCCTCCCGGTCGTCCAGAAACGCGCTGGGTGTGAGGCCGACCGCATGCTGTTCGAGCAGGTGCTGCGCAAGCAACCGTCCTGTTTCGCCCGCTCCGTAGACCAGGACGGGCGCTGCGACCTTGCTCTTTCCACGGATCGCTTCCTGCAGGCGCCATGATGCGAACCTTTGGACCAGCAGGGCGATCACCACCACCGGACCCGCGAGGAGCATATGGAACCTGGAGAACGAAGGCAGCTGCAAGAAGAAAGACGCGACTAGGATGATGAGTACGGCGCTGGCAACAGCACGCAGCATCCGGCAAACCCATTCGATTCGAAGCAGACCGATCTGTCTCCGGTCTGAACCTTGGCCGTGCAAGGCAAACGTCGTAATACCGGCAAGAACGAGGTCGAGTCGCGCGTAGTACTCAGGCGCATAGTGCGCCACACCTACACCGCTCATCAGGTAGGCTAGATACGAGCCATACGCCGCGAAGAAAACGGTCGCAAAATCCACGACAATCTGCGCCAACTGCCATGGCCGTCTCGCTCGCAGCGGCAGGACCCGGGCACCGGCAACAGACGATACATGAGGAGGCTTGAGTACAGGCTCGAGGACTTCCTGGCTCATCGAATTCAACACCTCACTGCCGCAGGAAACGGGCGGATCATAACTCGGCTTGCCGTCGTTTCAACGGTCGAATGCCAATCGCACCCGACAGGGCGCACCGCTATCATGCGTCATCGACGCGGGTCTCTTTCCGCCACGCCGATTCGACCTGGCCCTTCCAGCCGAAGTGCGGCCGGAATCGCAGGAGCGAGTCATGTGGCAGATCCACGAGTCGACCGTTCCAGATGGACTCGTTCGACGCGGTCGTGATCTCATCGAAGGTGACGTCGGTCAACGGCCAACCGCGGGCGCGAAACGCCTCTCGAACGATCGGGATCCTCGCGACGTCAAACCCCATGAGAGTCCCACAGACGGCATCGACAGCGACCGGGTCGCAACCGAATACCACGAGCCTCGCGGCCACGGGATCGGGGTTCATCGGGCCTCGCCCCTCGCCCGCGACGATCCCATCCACAAACGTGAGGTAGCGCTTTCGGCCGACCGAGTTCGGCGCGCGGAGACGTCCGTCGGCGTCGCCATAGAGCAGAATCTTGTTGAGGTCGAGGCACATACGCCATGTGGTATCGTTCCCGTGCCAGTTGCCGTTGCGCACGACCGTTTCCGTGTCCCCGAATGCGATCCGCCCCACAGACTTTGCGCGGCGAAATAAGACCGGGCCAAGCACCGGGACGGAAATCGCCGTCGCGCGAAACGCCTGCACCGCGCGGCGCTCCAACTGACGACGCCACGTGAGATTAGGCACTTCGTCACCACCCTGCGACGGAGCGCCCATTGCGTGATGCGGCAGCCAGTTCTTGTCGCCGTTGATGCCGACCAGATTCTTGAGGGAACAGGTGATCCCGGCTTTCTTGTGTGTCTTCAGCTTTGGCAAGTTGATGAAGACGTCAGCCCGAATCGCACTTCCCCCGATAAGGTACTCGTGTTTCGAGCCGGAGTGATGCGCGTTAACCTCGCTCGTTACGTAGTCCGCACCGTAGTAATGCCCTTCGCCGCCGTGACGATGCAATTCGCTGGCGGAGCCCAGGTCGAACGCGACGTATCCACGCGGATCGCCCGCAAGCTCCCGCCGCCCGATGATCACACCATCGCGCTCCGTCCACTCTTGTTGGCGAAGATCCACGAGTTCGAACTCGACGCCATTTCGTCGATAGAAATCGGCAATCCGATCGAGTTGCAGGATCTTGACGATCGCGTTCCATGACGAATCGGTCTGCGGAGCATCGGCGAGCCAGATCCGCCCGCGCCCACCCAACGCGATGACGACGTAGTCCGCAACCGCCCTAATGACGGAGCCGTGCGTCAGAACGTAGCGCCAACCCCGCGAATCGCGCGGGTGGTGTTCCTTGACGAGATTCGGCTTCAGCATGACGGTGTCACCCGGACGCACAAAGGTACCGAGCGGATTCCACGCCGCCGTTCCCGCATTCGACGGGTCCAAACCCGACGCATTCAGAGCAATTCGAACCGCGTCGTACGCAGGATTCGGCTCGGATCCGACAGCTCCAAATGGTGCTTCGGGATAGCGCGTGCTCGGGTGGAAGGGAGCGATCTCTAGGTAGTCCGCAACGCCGGCGCGACCGATGGCGACCAACGAATTTCTCATGCCGAGCCGCAGGGTACACTAACGTGCGGGTGGTGGTGTCGCGCCTCACTTCCGGCGGAACGAACAGCGCAAGGGGTTTGATAATTCGCTCCCTAGTTCCCAATCCGACGCGTCCGCAGGCCGGACAAACTCGTGCTGGGAGCGTGTACGCACGTCTGCCGCGAACGATCCAGAACGTTGCGGTGTCGATTTCTGGCTGGCGAATTCGGCACGAGCGTTATGGGGGGACCTTCCCGAGCGTGCTGCGCGATTACGTATCTCGGAATCGGGCTTCCGACGACGAGTTGCTGGCGATTCGGCGCCTCAAGCTACGCCGGCTTCTTTCTCATGCGCGTGCCGAGATTCCCTACTGGTCGCGAACGCTTCGGGAATTCGACGTCGATCCCGCTCGTGTCGAGGGTCCGGAGGATCTCGCGACCCTCCCAATTCTTACCAAGTCCGACGTTCTGCGGCTCGGCGCCGAGCTGCGCTGGCCTTCGGCCCCGCGATCCGAACTTCGCACCGTGCACACCAGCGGAACGACAGGCGCAGGACTCGTCTTCGCCTCAACGGTAGAGGCCCAGCGCGAGCAGTGGGC
>JAQBEG010000115.1:0-5632 GCA_032123985.1 Deltaproteobacteria bacterium | reverse complement strand
GCTTGCGCTCGACGAAGTAGTCGTCCTTCAAGGTGATCTCCTCGAGCTCCTTTGCGATCTCGAGCAGGGGGCTGTGGATGCCCATTCGGTCGAGGACTTCGTCACACGCCTTCTTGATGACGTTGGCTCGCGGGTCGAAGTTCTTGTAGACGCGATGTCCGAAGCCCATGAGACGAGCATTATCGTCGCCGCTCTTCGCACGCTCGAGGAACTGGTGCGCGGTCTGGCCTTCGCCGGCAATCACTTCGAGCATCTCGATCACTGCCTGGTTCGCGCCCCCGTGGAGGGGTCCCCAGAGCGCGTTGATCGAGGCCGAGATCGTGCCGAAGAGGTTGACCATCGAAGAACCCACGAGCCGCGTGGTGCTCGTCGAACAGTTCTGCTCATGGTCCGCATGCAGAATGAAGAGCAGGTCCAGCGCATTTTTGACGACAGGGTCGACCTCGAAGTCCTCGCACGGGACACCGAACATCATGCGTAGGAAATTGCCAACGTAATCGAGGCTGTTGAGTGGATAGAGAAAGGGCTGCCCGACGGAATGCTTGTATGCGTAGGCGGCGAGCGTCGGTAGCTTGGCGATCAGTCTATGTGTGGAGATATCGACCTGCCGGTCGTCCCGAGGGTCGAGTGAATCGGGATAGAACGTCGCGAGTGCGCCGACGGCTGCGGAGCAAGCCGCCATGGGATGCGCATCCTTGGGCAGGGCCGAGTAGAGCTTCTTGAAGTCTTCGTGGAGCATCGTGTGATGGCCGATGATCGTCGCGAATTCTTCGAGTTCGCTAGCCGTCGGCAGCCGGCCGTAGATCATCAAATAGGTGACTTCGATGAAGGTCGACTTTGCGGCCAACTCCTCGATCGGGATACCGCGGTATCGCAGAATGCCCTTTTCGCCGTCGATGAACGTGATCTCACTCTGGCAGGAACCCGAGTTCGCATAGCCTGGGTCGAGCGTGATGTAGCCGGTTTCACTACGAAGTTTCGAGATATCGATGGCGCGTTCGCCCTCGCTACCCACGATGATGGGGAGCTTGATGGTCTTGTCTCCCAGTCGAAGTTCGGCGGATTCGGACATGAGGGGGATTCCTTCCTTCGTTCGTTGCGTTCGTTCGTTTGTTGCGTTCGTTTGTTGCTCGTGCAACCGCTTCGTTAGGTGTTTCGTGCCACAAATCCGGTCTCGCAGAGGGCTTCGACGGCTTCGACGTGGCTCGCTGAATCCTGCGTCCGCGCCTCGCTGGAATCGGAGGCATCGGCATTCGGTTTCGGAGCTTTGTGTGTCGTCGAAGCCTCGGTCTGCCATTCGGATCTGGACCCGATTCAGGTTAGCGAAACGAGTCCTCGGATGGCAGTATGCATTGTCCGAAAGCGACCCAGGTTCGAGTATATACGGGCGGTCGCTGCCGACTGGGCGAGGCGCTGTTCGTCGAAATCAGGCGATCGTCGGATCATGGTCTTTCCCGCCGGGGTAAGGGCATGATGCGTTCCGCCAGCACCAGACTTCGACGTCCGCTTCGAAACGAACGGCGTTCGCGGAGTCCGAGGCTCGGGCCCAGAGATGAGAAATGACGGGCGCGAAGAATGACGAGTCGGCCCTCGCCGTCGAGGAACGTACGAAGCTCGGATTCGTCACGCAGGGATACGACCGGCGCGGCACCGTAGTACGCGATTCCACCCTCGAGTGGACGCATGCCGTAGACGCCGACGGGTTCATTCTCGCCAGCGAGAGAAGCTGCCGCCTCCGCGATCGGTCGCGGTGATTTTTCGTCCGAGAGTCGAGGAAGAACGAGTGTAAAGAGGGCGAGTTCGATGACCGCGACAATCGAAATCACCAGTGTCAATCGACGAATGACAGCGGGAGAGAGGGATGCCGATTGCGTCGATTGCCAGCCAGCGATCACGCTCGTGAGCGCGAGTGCCGGGAAGATGGGAAGTAGATAGAGACCGCGCTTGCCCGCAGAGAGACTGAAGAAAATCGTTGGAACGATTATCCAAACGAGCAGGAAGCGAGCTGAAGAGCCGAGACGTCGCGCTTCGCCGCTCTCTCCGAAAGAAGTCTTCGACCAGCGCCAGAGAATCGGGATCGCGAAGGGTACGAGCAGGCTCCACGGCAGAAAGTCGAGCGGGAGTTGGATCGCGAAGTAGTAGATCGGGCGTGCGTGAGAGGTTCCTCTGAAAAAGCGGCCGATCAGATTCTCTTCTACCGCCGCTTCGGCGAAACCCGGTGGGGCTAACGCGATGGCGGCGAGAATCCAGACGACGATCGGAGCGAAGGATAGAAAGCACGCCCAGAGCGGAGCGATCGCTCGAAACGCCGACAGCCGGCCCTCCCACGCGAGATATCCGGCGAAGACGAGAAGAGGCAGCCATCCGACGGGGCCCTTTACGAGAGTGGCCGCACCGAGTGATGCGTGTAGACCCGCAATCGCGAGGGGAAAGCGACGGGCATTCTCGATCCCGCCGCGCCTGGTTTCGAGCAGCAGGAAAATTGCCACAGCCCCGAGTTCGAAACATGTCAGTAAGACATCGAGCTGGGCGCGCCGCGCCGTGAAGGCGAAGCGAAAGCTCGTTGCGAGGATTCCCGCCGCCAGAATCGCGGGCATCGATCGCGCAAAGAGCATGCTTCCAATCCACGCCGTGAGGCCGAGACAGAAAACGCCCGCGATCGCGGACGGAAGTCGTGCTGCCGTTTCGTGAACGCGCTCGAATGGCGCGCCGATTGCCGCGGCAAGCCAGAAATAGAGAGGTGGCTTCTGCGTGTAGGGAGTGTCGTTCAGGTGGAGGAGTACGAGCCCGATTGCCCCGTGCCGAAACGAGCGGAGTTCTTCGGCGATGGCTCCATAGCGCGGCTCGTCTGGCGCCCAGAGATCCGTGCGGCCCAGCCCCAGTCCATAGAGGAGACAGGCGCCGACGAGCAGGACGAGAAGAGCGCGACGGCTCCGCGAGAGCTGGATCGAGACACTTTTCGCGGGCGGCTTCTGCACGGCTGACATCAACGGTACCCTTCTGCTCGAGGAGGTGCAGGATGCAAAATGAACGAAAGACCGATCCGGCCGAGGACGAGGTCTGCGCGGCATTGACGGCGATGATCTCGGATGTGGCGGTCGCACCCGCGGCGATGGCGGAGCTGCTCGACGGTTTGGCCGACGGTGTGCGGACTCGGATCGTCCGTCGTCTCGGACGACGCGACCAGCAGGCGCTCTACGGTAAGGTCGAGGGATTTGCGCCGCTCGAGTTGATCGATCTCGTTCCGTCCGACCGATCCGACCTCGAAGAAGTTCGCCATCTGGGTCGAAATTCGTTGCCCGCATTCACGATCTTCGAGAAGCGCTTCTGTCGTCTTCCGGGCAATGAGCCCGCCGCGCCCGAAGCGCTCGCGGGGTACAACTTTCAGACGATGTCTCCGGTGACGGGCCCGGGATACTTCATGGCGCGTGACGATGCGAACACGAAAGAGGTACTCGTCGACTACACGCGATTGCCCGATCAGAAGCCGATGAATTGGCCGGCCGTACGTTCGAACGAAAGGGGTCTGAGTCGTTTCGTCTATGGCTTCATGGTCGATCGCCTACGTCGCGTGTCGGAGCACGTTACGATCGGTTCAGCGGCGCGCAATGGTCGAGAGCTCGGCAGCTACTTCGTACTCAGCCGGGCCTGCTGAGATGAATCCGTATCTTTCGGTCGTGATTCCGTTTCGGGACGAGGCGCCTTCGCTTCGCATTCTGAACGCCGAACTCGCGGCCGTCCTCGATTCATTCAGCTTCGAATCCGAGGTGATCTTCGTCGACGACGACAGTCACGACGAAGGCCGTGAGATCATCGTCGATCTCGCGGCGACCGACGATCGGTTGAGACTGCTTTCGTTGTCACCACACGCGGGCCAATCTGCCGCCCTCGAGGCTGGATTTCAGGCCGCGCGCGGCGAAATCATTGCAACACTCGATGCAGACCTTCAGAACTCCCCCGCCGATCTTCCGCGTCTGATCGAGGCCCTCGCAGAAGCCGACTGTGTATGTGGAGTTCGGGTCGATCGACAGGATTCGATTTCGAAGCGCATCGCCTCGCGGGTCGCCAATACGATTCGTCGGCTGGTGCTGGCGGACAGCGTGCACGACATCGGGTGTTCACTGCGCGTCATGCGAGCCTCGAATCTGGCACGCATCACGCTGTTTCGAGGTGGGCATCGGTTCCTCCCCTCACTCCTTGCCATACACGGGGCTCGCGTCATCGAAGTTCCGGTGGAACATCGCGCTCGGCGCTACGGCGCGTCGAAATATGGGATCGGTCGGCGCTTGGGGGTGGTCTGGGTCGATCTGTTGGCAGTCTTCTGGATGAAGCATCGAATCGATCGCTATGAGGTGAAGGAACTCAACCGACGCGTTTGACCTTGAAGCCCCGCTTTTCGAGTTCTTCGACCAATGCGTCACGATGGTCGCCCTGAATTTCGATCACGCCATCCTTCAACGTACCGCCCGTTCCACAACGCCGCTTGAGATCGGCAGCGAGGTCGATTAGTTCGGTCGCCTCGATAGGCACACCGGTCACGGTCGAGACGACCTTTCCGCGCCGGCCTTTCGTCGATCGACCGACGCGAGCGATGCCATCGCTTTCCTTGGCGTTGGCCGCCTCGTCGCGTGCTTTGTTTCGTGCGCGCGCGCCCTTGCCACGACAGGTGCAGCGAGCCTCGCTTCGCCCGCAAGACGGACAGATGCGCCCTTGCTCGCTGGAATAGACCAGTCGATCGACCCCGTCGCCGCGCGACATGTCTATTGGGCTCCGCCGAGCAGTCGTCGATGGTCCACCATGATGCAGCGATCCTGGATCACCTCGATGCCCGCGTCACGAAGACGTCGCGCCGACGGGCCGTCATGGATTCCGAGCTGCATCCAAACCGCTTTGGGGCTCGGATCGAGAGCAAGGATCTCATCGACATGGCCTGGAATGTGTTCGGAGGCGCGGAACACGTTCACGATATCGATCTCGATATCGATTTCGGCAAGATTCGAGCAGCACGGCTCGTCGAGAACGGTCGCGAGCTTTGGGTTGACCGGCGAAACGTGATACCCGGCTTGTTGCAGGTATTGCGGGACTCGAAATGCATCTTCGCTCGGATGATCTTTGATCCCGATGACGGCGATGGTCCCTGCGCTCTCGAGGAGCTTGAGAATCTTTTCGGAAATGTCCTCGTCGTTTTCCATCAGGATCCCTCGAACCTTCATCCTCCGGATGAGGTCGATTGTTCGCGAATTGTTCACTGATCTGTGTTCTGACATTAGCCTTTTTTCGGCCCAAATCCGATCCCGTGCGAGCGCCCGCCCGCAACCCTGAACCTTGCGCGAATCGCACGCTCGACACCCCCCGGCACAAGGGATACGGTCCCCGCCATGAAATTTCGTTCCCGTCCATTCCATGGTCTGTCGGCGATCCTGACATTGCTCTTCGCGCTCGGCTCGAATTCGCCTGCCGCCTCTGGCGCTGAGGCAGGCGAATCCGTCCGCGATCCCGTGGAGGGCCTCCTCGAGACAAGGCTGGACAACGGTCTTCGCGTGATACTGCTGGAAGATCATCGCACGCCGGTCGTCGCGTTTCAGATCTGGGTCGACGCCGGCTCTTCGGATGAAGCGTTCTATACCGGGAT
>JAQBEG010000114.1:0-3944 GCA_032123985.1 Deltaproteobacteria bacterium | reverse complement strand
CTCCAATTTTTTGCGCATCGGATCGGTATTTGCACGATCCGCCTCGGTGAGCAGTGCGTACGCCGGAGTGACTTTCGTGCGCGTCGCATTGTCAGCGAGCGCTTCCTCGATGATGCGTTGCTGCGTCACGTCGGACACCAGGGCGATGGCGACTACATGCTTGAAGTGGAGATCTGCGGGGGTGAGCCCCGGTGCGGACCATGTGTCGACGAGATGTGTCGACGAACAGCCGACGAGCAGCGTGAGTGCCGTGACCATACTGATTCGGATATGCACGAAAGTCCTCCTGGCTGAGCAGTGTAGTCGCCGCTTCGATTTTTCGCTGCGATAGGGGTCATCGGCTGAGCGGTCGCGACACGTCGAAGACAGGGATGGAACGCCGACGAGGCATATCAGCTCCAATTCGGACTGTTATGCACCGAAGAGGGTCTCGAAGTTCTCTGAGTAGAAGCGGTCACGCGCGGGCTGACCGATCCCGTGCTCGTCGAGCGATGCTTCGAACTTCCCTATCGGGTCCTTCGTGCCTTCGGGATGGGGATAATCCGAGGAGAACAGGAAAAGCTCTTCTCCGCTGTCCTCGACCAACCAGCCCACGTCCTCAAATGGGAAGGGGGTGAAGCGCACCTGTCGGCGTATGTAGTCCGAGGGTGCCAGCTTCAGATCACGGACAAGCGGCTCGTTCTTGCCGAATGCCTTCGCTGCATGGTCGAGATTGCGGAGCATTCCCGGCACCCAGCTGGCTCCGAGCTCGATGGCACCGCAACGCAGATTCGGATGGCGCTCGAATACACCGTCCAACGTGAGACAGGTCAGGAACCGCTCCGGTGAGTGATGCACCACGGGAAAGTCCTTCGCACGGAGGTTCTCCCCTCCTCCGAGCCAGTCCTTCGGCGCAGGCCGACCGTTGGCGTGGTAGCGCCGATCCAGAAGCTTCGCGCCACCGATATGCAGGACCACTGGGACATTCGCTTCCGCAAGGCGGGCCCAAACGGGTTCCAGGTCGACGTGTGACGGCGACATTTCGCCGAGCATGTCCGAAGTGACCCACACGGCTCCGGGACCTTCCGAAAGCAACGCATCGAGCGAATCGATCGCACGCTCGGGATCGAGGAGCGGCAGGAAACAGACCGGAAGCATTCGTTCATCGCCGTGACAGAACTCGAGCATGCCGCGGTTGTGTGCGAGAGCGCCACCGTAGGCGATTCGCGGATCACGCGAGAAGGCGAACTGGCCGACGGAAAACGTGGCGAAAACAAGCTGCTTCTCGAAGCCGAGCAGATCGAGCGTCCTTCGCCGCTCGGTCGGGTCCGTCGCACCGTGCGCGAGCCAACCCTTCGGTCCCGCGATCACGTTCTCTTCGAGCTTGCTCGTCGCTTCGGGATCCTCACGACGTTTCTCTGCTTGCTCGATCATCCCGAAGATCGCGCGACCGGCGTCACTCTCTCCGCCACCTTGCGGCGCGAAGGTCGGAAGATCGTCGCGAATCGATGGATCCGCATAACGCGTGAGCCAGTCGATCGTCTCCATCAGATGGCTGTCCGCGTCGTAGCATTTGCGTCCGTCGGCGTAGGTTTTCATTTTCTCTCTTCCCTCTTCCCTCGATGCTTGCTCACATGGTCATTCGGAGTTCGACCGGCGAGTATACCGCGCACGAGGGTCATACCGTCGCCCGCGAGTCGGATCAGGCCGCCACCCTCGCGGCAATGCGCGAAACCTCGAGCTTCTTGAAACCCCGCGTAAAGAACGAATCCGCCCTCACACGGCCTCCCGCGCCGATCTCTCGATCCTGCAGCAGCGGGAGCAGCGTTTCGAGCGCCACGCGGACCTCGAGCCGCGCAAGAGACGCCCCGAGACAGAAATGGCTTCCGTATCCAAAGCCAAGATGTGCGCTCGTATCCCGCCGCAGGTTCAGGCGATCTGGATCCTCGAAGACGCGCTCGTCGCGGTTCGCCGAACCGATCATGATCAGGATGTTGCTTCCCTTCCGGATCATTGTATTCCGGATCATCGTGTCCTGAACCGCCTGTCGGGGCATGAATCTGAATGGCGACTCGAGACGAATGCTCTCTTCGACCAGGGCCGGGATCAAGCTCGGATTTTGCGAGACCTCGGCCAGCAACGCGCGATCACGGAGCAGCATATCGACCGTGTTGCCAACACAATTCGTGGTGGTCTCGTTGCCGGCGACGAGCAGGATTGTCGCGAATAACATCACAGCCTGAGTGTCGAGAGGCTCTCCGTGAGTAGGGTCGATCATCACGCTGATCAGATCATCGCCCAGGTTCTGGCGTCGCTGATCGACGACGGAGCGCAGGTATTGCAATAATTCACCCGCAGTTGCGAGCAATGCGCCGGGCGAAGACGTGCGCCCGCCCCCGGTAACGGCATCAATCAAGCCATTGCTCCAACGGCGGAAGTCAGCGCGACGTGCTGGATCCACACCGAGCATCTCCGCGATGACTGTCATCGGCAGTGGATGGGCCAGTCGCTCTACGGCATCGAAGCGCGCTGAATCTTGCAGGCCACGAACATAGCCTTCGCTCAGCTCACGAACCCGGCTTTCCCAATCGGCGATTCGACGCGGCGTAAAGCCCCGATTCACGATGTTTCGGAGCGGTGCGTGATCTGGCGGATCTGAAGTGATGATCGTTTTCGGTGCCCCGCGAAGTTCGAGCGGATTGAGTCGAGCCCGCACCAGAAAGCGAAGCATCTCCATCACATCCCGGGGCCCCAACTTTCCCCAGTTCTGCATGGTGATCGAGCCAAAGCCGCCGTTCGAGGCGAAGACTTCCGGCTGCTTGAAGACGGCTGCCGCTTCGTCGTGCCGCGTGACACAGAAAGCGTTTGCCTCCCCCGAATAGTGCAGTGTTTCCCGGTCTCGCAGGTTCTGGTAGGCCGGATAGGGGTCGTCCCAGAACTGACTATCGTAGGGGCTGAATTCCATGTTGCGGGTTCTCCTATCGGACCGGTCGCGGTCCCGTGAGTCCAAGCAAGCGTTGTGTGATGACGACGGCATCGCGCTCGAGAGCCTGCATCTGATCGGGCGCGAGGTGGTCCGGCGGCAGTTCCGGCACGAAGCGGGGAAGCGCGGCGACGTAGAACAGAATCGTGCCCGCAACGGCGCTGATGAAGTGGAATGGATCCGCACGGACAGGATGGATCTCGCCCGTGCGCGCGCCCTCTTCGAAGAGTTCGCCGATCAGGCGCAGGAAGGGCTGCGTCCGCTCGTGCAACTCGGGATCGTCCGACGTCGCCTCTCGCAGCGCGATGCTTGCGATCGCGGGTCGCGCCGCGACCGCGCGGACGGCTGCACGGACGGCCGCTTCGATTCTCTCGCCAAGCGAAGTCGAACCGGAGGCAGCCTGCTCGACCGAGTCGAGCAGGCCAGAAAACAGCTCGTCGAGAACCGCCCGATAGAGTTCTCGCTTGTCGGGGAAGTGGTAGAGAATCGCCGAGCCCACCATTCCGATGTCCTCGGCCACGTCCTCGAGCCGGGTCTTTTCGAAGCCCGCGGCCGCGAAACGCAACTCGGCCGCCGTGAGGATCTGGCGACGTGTACGTTGGGCCTTGGACAGGCGGGTGACGGCAGCACTCAAAACAATGGTCTCCTCCGGCGATTTTCGAATCAATACTCATTTTTGACTCAGAAGTCAAATTTGAATAAAGATTCGATTATGCTCGATCACAAATCGATGCGGGAGGACCTGCGCCGGATCTTCCAGGCAGTCACGCGGTGCCGAACCGATCGCGCCTCGGTCATCACGGGCGCTGACCTCAGTGAACCCGGCGCTCGGATGAGCTCGGTGTCGCGTGCCGACTACCCGGCGAACAGGCGTGCATAGTTGAGAAAAGTTAATCCGGCGACGCAGACGCAGACGCAGACGCAGAGAACGGCATGCGCTCGTTCTTGGGCGGTGAAGAACCCCGCCAGGGGAATGACGAGC
>JAQBEG010000113.1:0-4489 GCA_032123985.1 Deltaproteobacteria bacterium | reverse complement strand
GACGGCGTAGTCGTCGCCAAGTTTTTTCACGACACCTACAAGAAGCGGGATTCCCCGGAGCTCTTGATCGACGCGGCGCTCGGTCGCGTGCAGCTCGACCCAAACGGCCCGATGGCCGTTGGCGGGAATCCCGAGGTGCGGATCACCGCCGCGATCCACGGCGGCGCCGGCACGATCCGCCAGGGAATCCGACGCGAGGTGGTGGTTCGCTTCGATCTCGATCCCGGCCTTCACATCTATGGAGAGCCCGTTCCGGAGGGCATGATTGCAACCTCTGTGACTGTCACCGGTCCGCCGGGACTCGTCGTGGAGTCCGCGATCTTTCCCGCCACGGAGCCGCTGACCCTCGAAGCGATGAATGTCGAATTACAGACATGGAGTGGAAGAGTCGACATCCGCGTGCCCTGGTACGCCAACGGAGAACTCGCCAGCGAGTGCCGGCCTCTCGACATGGAGAAGGCCGCCCTGGATATCAGCGTGCGATACCAGGCCTGCACCGACGAAACTTGCCTGCTGCCAGCGAGCGAAACGTTTCGGATCGAGCTTCCCCTGGACGTCATCGATACGCCCTCGCTCGCCTTGCATAATGGTCATGGTCAACGCGAAGGTACCTACGACGCTACGCCACACGTTCGACGCCTCATGCTTCGCAAGGTCAGGGCGAACCCATTGGGATTGTTCCGCTACGTAGCCACACAGGTGCGGCTGGAGTGGGCAGCACGAAAGCGCGCCAGAGCTCGTTAGTCACTCTGGAGAATGAACGATCGACAGAGCGATCCACAAAGAGTCAATCGGTCTGCGTTCTTCGAACAGCCAGATTCTCAGCCGTCCAGGATGCAGGGCTCGAGAAGCAGATCGTCGGGCCGATCGTCGAAATCTTGCCCGCTGCCTACGATTCTTTCGGCCCGACCGATGACTTCCGGCTGAAAACTATGGCAACGGCTGCCCGTCGCGGCCGCGAACGCGATGGGATTGGGCATCGCATCAAAATCGTATTGTCGGCCAAATCCGATGAACGTCGCTCGCCGTAGGACGTGGATTTCGATCGCCTGCTCCGCAGAGAATTGGCTCTCGACCCATGCGGCGAATCCGCCGCCGAGATGGCGTCCGGAGAAAACATCAGGGTCTCTGATCGTCATGCCTTCGAGCCCCCACGCGAGCCGCGGCTCGCCGTCGACTGCAAGCGTGACGCGCGCGCTGCGGTCGCGCATTTCCGGAACGGTCGCGTCGAAGCGTCGATTCTTGAAGCCGAGCGCAGCGCCTGCAATCGCGAGACACGAAAGGTCGAGCTGATGGGTGCACTGTCGATCGGGTTCCGTACGAGCGGCGATCGCGGGTAGCGAGCTTTCGATCTTCGAACCAACGAAACAGTCCAGTGCGGCGGAGGCCTCCGGGCAGCTCGTCCACGGAAACCGCCGTGAAACGCCGGTGATTCGGGTCACGCGGTCCTTCTCGAAAAGGACTTCGACGCCGAATTGATGAAAATCGTCCTCCAACTCCGCGACAGCGCGACCCGGGGTCGTATTCACGACAATTCGGCGGCGAAACGAGCCGCCTCCATATTGCTTGCGGCGCGGAAGTTTCTTGCGATCATGCATTGCAGACGTCGATTGTAGTCAAGATGCGCGATCGGCGGCGTGCTCCCGAGACAAGTCCAGCTACTGGCACGAAGAAGCCATCATGAAGGAAACCCGATGCACAAAAACGTCCGAAAATTCGCCAGGGCTTCGGCGATTCTTCTCCCCTTCCTGCTCGCTCCAATTCTTGGCCACGCCGGCGACCCGATGCCGCCCAGCGAATCCCTCGTGGACGCATTCCCGGCGCAGACGCCCTTTTCTCCCTACGCCGGACGAAACTTTCCAACGGAAGTGCTCTGGGGTGACACCCATGTCCACACCGATCTCTCGATGGACGCCGGCGCCTTTGGCGCCCGCCTCGGCCCCGACGACGCCTATCGATTCGCGAAGGGACAGGAAGTCGTTTCATCGACAGGACTTTCGGTTCGCCTCTCCCGCCCACTCGACTTCCTCGTGGTTGCGGACCACTCGGACAACATGGGCTTCTTTCCTCTTCTGCTTTCGGGTGATCCCGGTTTTCTGGCCGATCCAACGGGTCGCCGCTGGTACGAAATGATCCAGCAGGGCGGACAGCAAGCGGTGCAGGTCGCCGTGGAGGTCATCCAGAATTTCTCACAGGGCAGCTTCCCAAAGGCGCTCTGGTCCGCACCCGGCACGACGGCATATCGCGACACGTGGGAGCAGATCATGGATGCGGCCGAGACCCACTACGACCCGGGTCACTTCACGGCCTTCATCGGCTTCGAGTGGACCTCGAATACCGGTGGAAACAATCTGCATCGCGTCGTCGTCTATCGCGACGGCAAGGTCAAGGCCAGCATGATGGAGCCGTACACGACGATCAAACCCCTTGGCAGCGACAATCCGCGCGATCTATGGAAATGGCTGGGGTCCTACGAGGAAAAGACCGGGGGCCGAATTCTCGCGATCGCGCACAACGGCAATCTGAGCAACGGGATCATGTTCCCGCGCGTCGAGCCCGGTACCCGCAGCAAGATCAAGAAAGAATACGCCGACACGCGGGCGCGATGGGAGCCGCTCTACGAAGCAACGCAGATCAAGGGCGACGGTGAAACGCACAAACTGTTGTCCCCGGACGATGAGTTTGCGGATTACGAGACCTGGGATCAGGGCAATCTCGACCTCTCGGTCGCCAAGACGGACGACATGCTGGAGTACGAATACGCGCGGTCCGCGCTCGCGATCGGCATGGAGATCGAAGAACGTGTCGGTACCAACCCCTACAAGTTCGGAATGATCGGATCAACGGATACGCACACAGCACTGGCCACCGCCCAGGAAGACAATTTTTTTGGCAAGCACTCCGGTGCCGAACCGAGTCCCGATCGTTGGAAGCATCCGATGGCCAAGGTCGGTGACAAGTCCTACGAAAGCTACGACATGGTCGCGTCGGGACTGGCCGGCGTGTGGGCGCGCGAGAATACTCGAGAGGCCATCTTCGACGCGATGATGAGGAAAGAGACGTATGCCACGACCGGCTCTCGCATGCTCGTTCGTTTTTTCGGAGCGTGGGATTTCGAGCAAGCCGATGCGCTGACGCGACTTCCGGCCAATGTCGGCTACAAAAAGGGTGTCCCGATGGGTGCGGACCTCCGTGGAGATCCGTCGGGCCGAGCTCCGAGCTTCCTGGTCGCGGCGCTCAGGGACCCGCTCTCCGGGAACCTCGACCGCATCCAGATCGTGAAGGTCTCGCTCGACGCAAAACGCAAGCGAGTCGAGAAAACCTACGATGTCGTATGGGGAGGCGATCGTACGCCGGGTGCGGACGGCAGACTGCCGGTACTCGAGAGTACGGTCGACGTAGCCAATGCGAGCTGGACCAACACGACGGGCAGTCCCGAACTGATCGGCGTTTGGGTCGACCCTGATTTCGACCCCGAAAGACCTGCCGCGTATTATGCGCGCGTGCTCGAAATTATGACGCCGCGCTGGACCGCTTATGAGGCGAAGCGCTATGGCCTGGATCTACCGGAAAAAATTCCGATGACGAACCAGGAACGCGCCTACACCTCACCAATCTGGTACACGCCGACGGGCAAATAGATCACGGCGAATCGACTAATCGCGCGGCTGCCAATCGGCTCCGTGCCATTGCGCAAAGACTACGTCGACCTTACGACGAATGACGAACCCTAGTTTCTGGTAGAGGCGGATGGCGTTCTCGTTGTCTTCGAGCACGTGAAGAAATGCTTCATCGCCGCCTTCCCGAATCGATCGCGCCACATTGAGGGTGAGTTCCCTAGCGAGTCCCTCACCTCGAACATCCGGATGAGTACACACCGCGCTGATCTCGACGAAACCCGGCACGCGAAAACGTTCACCGGCCATCGCGAGAAGACGTCCGTCGCGACGAAGACCGACATAGCGACCCAGCTCGAAGGTGCGCGCCAGGAAAGGCCCGGGCTCGGTCAGCTCGGCAAGCGCCAGCATGTCCGAAGCATCGTCGGCGCCGAGGCGAACGACTTCGAGGCCTGAAGGCGCCGGAATCTCTTCCGCGACCATCTGCCAGCAATGACCTCGGAAATGCTCCTCCCAGCCGTCTGGCGAAGTCGGAACCTCATCGCGAAATAGCCCGCAAAAGCCGGCGAGGCCGACGAGCTCGGAGATCCGTTTCCAGCTCGCCTCGTCGATCCGATCGACCCCGCTGAAGACGCTGACTTCCGAGTCGAAATGAACGAGCTCATCGGTCGAATGCGGGGCCACGAATCGGGCCAGGGGCCCACGCAGGGCATGCCAAACCGGATTGTCGAGGGGATGTTCGGTAAAGGAGTGGTCGGCCATGAACTCAGTCATCCTGCCGATAGATCGTCTCACCGCCGCGGATCGTCTCGACGACCGACAACTGGTCGATCGTCTCTGGAGCGTCGAGCGGCGACCCCGAGAGAATGGCG
>JAQBEG010000112.1:0-4752 GCA_032123985.1 Deltaproteobacteria bacterium | reverse complement strand
CTCTCCTCGGGCCTCGGCGAAGACCAGCTTGAGCAGATCATCAAAAACGATGTCGCGGGTCGGGTCACGACCGCGGGTATCGACGCACTCGATATCGACACCCACGAAGCCAGCCTGATACCGATCGACGGCGACATACCGTCCTTGCCGGTCATGCCGTCCGCTCGAGAAGAGATCGAGCCGCTCCCTGAGGAGCCCTCGCTCTTCGGGGATGAAACGACGGAGACGGACCATGCCCTTGGTCCCCCGAACGACCTCGTGGATCACAGCGAGGCTGACGAGGCGAATATCCATCTCATGGATGACGAAGATCTCGACGAGCGCGCCGAGCAGTCCATGATGGAAGAGAACGTGATTTCGCTAGATACGCCGATGGACAATCCCGATAACGACGACGGCTTCTTCGACACCTCGGGCGACGACCTTTCGCCGTCCGATCTCGAGCTTGCCGACGAGGAAAAGTAGACTTCGATGTCACCCCCCGCAGTCGAAGCGCTCGAAATTAGCGCGCTCTCCAGAATCATGGACGAGCTCGATTACTATCAGCTCCTGAACGTTCCACCGGGCGCGAGTTCGGCCGAGATCCGTAAAGCCTTCCACGTTTCATCTCGAAACTTTCATCCCGACGCCAACAGGAATCTGGAAGGCCAACTACGCGATCAGTGTCAACAGATCTCGAAACGGATTACCGAAGCCTATTGCGTCCTGCGCGATGCACGACGACGCAAAGCCTACGACTCGAGGATCTCCGAGGGGGACACGCTCCGCATCCAGCTCGCCGAGGCGAAGAACGCCCACCTCGAACAGCGCAAAGTCGAGCGATCCGGCGCGACCGCCCAGGGCCGTCAATTCCACGGGAAGGCCGAAGCCGACCTCAAATCTGGCAATCTAGCCGGAGCCATCCAGAACATGCAGATGGCACTGACGTTCGAGGCCGGAAACGCGGGATTCAAAACTATTCTCGAAGAACTCCGCGAACGAAAAAAGGCCGCATCGTAATTCTCGGCCACTTTCGTTCGCACCAAAGCGACTGCAGAACGAACAGGAATTCTCCTCAACCCCTCGTGCGCCTGCTATTCTGCGGCGCATGTCGAAGACCCTCCGTGCGAACCGGCTGCGTTCGATCCCGACCCTCTTCGCGCTCGCGAGCCTCATCATTTTTTGTGCCTGTAACGAAGGCGATTCTTCGCAGGCGACTGCTGCTGCGCCGGCGTCAGATCGTGCAGTCCCGAGCGGGGATGAAAATCCCGCGGTCAAGAAAGGTTCCGCTCCGGCCGTGCACGCGGAAGGGGAGATGGCGCCGCGCAATCCGAACGAAAGGCCTCTGCCCGCTTTCGAGGGAACGACGATCGCGGGAACGAAGCTCGCGATCCGGGACCTGCTCGGCGCGCGTATCGTGCTCTTCTTCTTCAATCCCGAGATCGATCCGGCGCCTGCGATCAGCGAGGCGGTCGGAACGATTTCCGAACAGGCAGGCACTCACAATTTCAAGGTCGTAGGTATCGGTGTCGGTTCGAATTCCTCGGCTCTATCACTCTTCGCAAAGAGCCACGCTCTACAGTTTCCAGTGATCGACGACAGTTCGGGTTCGATTACGAGCTTGCTTCGAATTCGTGCTCCCAATGGGATCATCGGCATCGACGCAGAGGGCTACATGAGCTTCGGCATCGGAAATTTTCCGGATGAAGGAGACGTCAAAGGCTTCGTCGATACCGAACTTCGAAAGAACCTTCGCCTGCCCGAACCTCGATCGGACACCAAAGGGGGCCTCTACGCGTACCCCAAGGCCCCCGAACTAGGCGTCGTGGCGATGTCCACGGGTGAACGACTCGAGACCTCGGACCTCGAGGGACGAGCTGCGATCGTCGTCTTCTTCCTCCATACATGTCCACACTGCCATCACGCGCTCGCGTCGATCAAAACGACGCTCGCGTCGATCCCGAGCGAGCAGAGGCCACGTCTGGTCGCCGTCTCGATCCAGAACGCCGCCGGCGCGATCCGCGAGGCGCTGAAGGAGAAAGGCCTGGACTATTTCGATCCCTATCTCGACCCCGGGCAAGAGGCAACCGAACGCTGGGGGGTCACAGGCGGAGTGCCTGTCATCGTCGTGCTGGACAAAGAAGGTCGAATTCGACATCGCAGCAGCGGGTGGAACGATCAGCGCGATCCCGGCATCGTCAAGATGAAGGTCACGCGCGCAGCGGATGCTCGCGTCCCGATGTTGCTCGATCCGAACGGCTATAGCGGGAACGACGTTTGCGGCGTGTGTCATGAGCAGGAATACGCGACCTGGCAATACACCTCCCATGCGACCGCGCTCGACACGCTGGTCACACACTCCGCGAATCGCCGCACGGATTGCATCGGCTGCCACGTCGTCGGTTTCGAAGAACCGGGCGGCTACGATTTCCTTCGCCAACCCGAGTATCTGGAGAACGTGGGTTGCGAGTCGTGTCATGGACGCGGGGGGCCACATCTATCGCCCAATTTCGTCCCCAAAACCGATGCCGGCAAACCGGATTACCAGACGGTTTGCGAGACGTGCCACAACCCGAAGCATTCGCTCGGCTTCGAATACGACAAATTTCACCCTCGCATTTCTCACAAACGAATCGCCGAGCTTTCGGACGTGGAGCGAAGCGAATTGCTTGGCGGCGCTGGACCCAGTCGTGATCTGCTTCCGACCCGCGCAGATTACGTTGGGTCGGATGCTTGTCAGTCCTGTCATTCAGCCGAGTTCGCGACCTGGCAGACGAGTCCGCACGCTCACGCCGTAGAGACGCTCGAAACGAAATCGAAAGCGGGAGACCCTGATTGTCTCGAATGCCATACGACGGCCTATGGCAAGACCGGCGGCTTTCCGCCCGGTGCGCCGGTCGCCGCGCACGCCGATCTCGCACGAGTCGGATGCGAGTCCTGCCACGGCCCGGGCGGAGATCATATCGGCGAAACGGCGAAGCGATTCGGCACGATCCTCTCGCTCGGAGACAAATGCGACTCCTGCGTGATCCTCAAGATTTGTGGCGGTTGTCATGACGATGCCAACGATCCTGGCTTCCAGTTCAAGGTCGAAGAGCGAATCGAGACTCAGCGCCATGGCACGATCGAAGCGTCCGCAACCACAAATGGAGATTCCGCAGATCGCGAGCGACTACGCGACGCCTTCGAGAGGCTGGCAACGAGTGCCTCAACCAGGGCGACCTCACCCGAGATCATTCCCCATCCGCCGATGGGTCCGAGCTAGTTGGCGATGTCGAGCACCGGCGAGGAAGGGGATCCGATTCGCGAAGCGCGCGCACTCCTGGCGTCGGGACACGCGCTCGTGAAAGAGTTGATCGAAGAAGGCGTTTCGGAATTCCCCCGAATGGAACAACCGGCGGAGGTGATCTCCACATCGCTCGCTGACGCTAGTTCTGCGACGAGGCAGTCTGCTCGATCGAGGGAAAAATCGATCGAGGTCGAGCAGGTGGAACAGGCCGTCCCCTGGTCGGGCGATCGTCGGCCTGATCTCGAGGAAGTCCGATCGATTCTCGGCGATTGCATGCGCTGCGACCTTTGCCGAGGTCGATCGTCCATCGTCTTCGGTGACGGCAATCCCGACGCGGATCTGATGTTCATCGGTGAGGGGCCAGGCGAGCAGGAAGACTTGCGCGGCCTCCCCTTCGTTGGGCGCGCGGGCGAACTGCTCACGCAGATGATCGAGAAAGGCCTGGGAATCTCGCGCAGCGAAGTCTACATCTGCAACATCGTCAAATGTCGCCCACCGCAAAATCGAAACCCATTGTCAGCCGAAGTGAGCGCCTGTCGGCCCTTTTTGGATGGGCAGATTCGCGCGGTCGCACCGAAGGTCATCGTGACGCTAGGCAAGCCCGCCGCCAGTCTCCTACTCGATCGAGACGTGGCGATCACGCGTCTGCGCGGCACCTGGCACGAATACCAGAACATCCCGCTCATGCCGACGCTCCACCCTGCCTATGTTCTTCGGCAATACACGGCGGAGAATCGACGCGCGGTCTGGCAAGACCTGCAAGCGGCCTTCGAACGTACCCGCGCATGAGCGAGTCGACGATCCAATGACGATCCAATGACGATCCAATGTGGTGTCGTGCTACATCCAGCGGGGCACACTCGCTCGCCGGCGATGCACAATGCCGCCTATCGCGCACTCGGGCTCGATGCTTCATACGTCGCATACGACATCCGGCCCGAAGATCTCGCGGAAGCGATGCTGAAATTTCGAGCGCAAGGCCTAAAGCAGCTCGCGGTTTCGATCCCACACAAAGAAGCCATGATGCAACTCGTCGACGAAGTCGAGCCGGTTGGCCGCGCGATCGGCGCGATCAACACGGTGACCCGCGTCGGCGATCGACTCATCGGAACCAACACGGATTGGATCGGCGCGATCCGAGCCCTCGAGCGCGAAGGTCCAGTCGATGGACAGCGTGCAGTCGTCCTCGGCGCGGGCGGCACCGCTCGAGCATAAACATTCATCACCTCTGTGCCGCTCCGGAGCTTTTCCATGGGCTGCCCAACTAGCACACGCATTTTCAGCGCCAGAGGACCACTGCCCGCCACGACGCCTTTAATGTCATCAAGCGTGCCGGCTACAATTTCACACGACATTTCGACAACCCAAGACAACTATGCAGCCACAATATCGCTCAGAGCCAGAGCTGAAAAATATATACGGCCGACTTCTGTCAAAGCAACAAATTCCCCACAGAATCCTGACATACTACAAAGAATATTCGA
>JAQBEG010000111.1:0-4303 GCA_032123985.1 Deltaproteobacteria bacterium | reverse complement strand
CTCGTTATCGGCTCGCGATGCGGACGCAACAGGACCCGAGCCAGGACTATCAGCTAGAACATCGCGTGAATCGATACGATCCACGGCGTTTCGGCCGTGAGATTGGCGTTCCTTTTACCAGCTCGAGAGGGTGCCCCTCGTCATAATTGGATGCATCGGCGGAACTGCAGAGTTTTCTCCATCGGCGAAGACTATCATTCGCCAGATGCTACTCAAATGGTCACAGCTACGATGAGCGGGGAATGAGGGGCGGGTCGATCATCAACACAGTTCGCCGTTTGGCTGGCCGATTGATCTGGAAGCAGGAAGAAGTCTCCACTGCTCGATTACTGCATCGGCGCGGCAAGTGGGACAACGGGAGCTGCTGCACTGAGGATGCGTGAACGGATCGATGCGGCCTTCGGCGCGTGGGGGCGATGGGTCTCCCTGCACGCCCCCGTGGTCACACTCCTTGTTCTAGCCGTTACGGCCCTTCTCGGTACTCAACTCCAATACTTTCGACTCGAAACGACGATGGAGAGCTACTTCCACGAAGAGGATCCGGTGCGTCTTCAATACGACGCATTCCGCGATCTCTTCGGTCGAGACGCCGTGATCGTGTTGGCGCTCGAACCCGAGGGAGGCGTCTTCCAGGCGGAGTTCCTCGAAGAGCTCCGTACGCTCCACGAAGAAATTGAGGAAGAGATTCCGTATCTCGTCGAAGTGACGAGTCTCGTGAACATCCGACAAACGATCGGCAGCGCGGACGGTCTCGAGGTCGATGATTTTCTAGCACTTTGGCCCGAGACCACAGAGGAACTCGCTGACGCCCGAGCGCGGGCACTCGACAACCCGCTCTATCGCAACCTGGTCATCTCGAAAGACGCGACGATCACATCGATCGTCATCGAACTCGAAGCCTACATCGCGGTCGAAGAAGCGGAATCGCTCGCGGGATTCGAGTCGGATTCCGACGCGGAAGAATCCCACGAACCAGATCGTCGGCTCATGTCTGGCGAAGACGATAGCCGCGTGATGCGCGCACTCGAAAAGATCCTCGATCGACACAGAGCCGAGGATCTCGACATCCATCTCGCCGGAATGCCAGCGTTCAATGCCGATGTTTCCGGAAAGATCACCCACGACATGCTGCTCTTCTCAGGCCTTTCCATTGGTTTGATTGGATTCTTTCTGGCCCTTTTGTTTCGTCGGGTGGCCGCCGTACTCCTGCCGCTCGTCACAGTCATTCTGTCGGTTCTTGCGACGCTCGCCTTCATGGGTGCGACCGGAACGCCATTGATGCCGCCAACCCAGATCATTCCGTCTTTCCTCCTCGCTGTTGGTATCGGGGGCGCCGTGCATGTCCTCACGATGTTCTATCAGGCGCAGCGCCGAGGTGACGACAAGTCGACCGCAATCTCCTTCGCACTCGCTCATTCCGGGCTTCCGATCGTCATGACCTCGCTTACGACGGCGGGTGGCCTCATCTCCTTCATGCCGGCGGCGCTTCGGCCGATCTCGCATTTCGGCTGGGTGACTCCGATCGGCGTGCTGCTCTCCCTGTTTTTCGTTTTGACCTTGCTGCCGGCCCTGATCGTATTGACGCCGATGCAAGGCGTCGAGGCAGCGGGGGACGACACTCGCTCCCAGAAGGTGCTGATCGCGCTCGGATCGTTTTCGACTCGGCGTGGCGGACTCGTGCTTGGAATGTGGGCCGTTCTGATCGCGATCTCCGTGGTCGGAATGTTCCGTCTGCGGCTCGGTAATGACATGGTCCGGTGGTATCCGGCGGACGCCCCGATGCGACAGGCGATCGAGTTCATCGACGAGGAGCTTGGCGGGTCGGCCACACTCGAACTCGTCGTTTCGGCTGGTGAGGAGAACGCATTTCACGAACCGGATCTGCTTCGCAGGCTCGAGCAAATACACGAGTTCACGGCGGGCTTCGAAGAAGCCGGCCTACGCGCTGATAAAGTCATCTCGATCGTCGACGTCGTCAAGGAATCGAATCAAGCGCTGAATGAGAATCGGACTTCTTTCTACAGCATCCCCGATAGCCGCGAACTCGTCGCCCAGGAACTCCTGCTCTTCGAGAATTCAGGCAGCGATGACGTCGAGGATCTCGTGACGACACAATTTGACGTCGCTCGAATGACCATTCGAGTGCCATTCATCGACGGCGCAGTCTATGTCCCCTTTATGCGTGAGTATCTGGACAGAGTCGAAACGATTCTTGGGCCAAATGTCTCCGCAGTGCTCACGGGGACCATTCCCCTGCTCGGACACACCATTGGAGCCGCGCTCGATACGATGATTCGCAGCTATCTGACGGCGCTGATCGTGATCACGCTTCTCATGATTGCTTTGATCGGCAGCCTGCGGGTGGGCCTGCTTGCGATGATCCCGAATCTGGCTCCGGTTTTCTTCGGGCTAGGGCTGATGGGCTGGCTCGGCATCACGGTCGACATGATGAATCTGATGCTCGGTTCGATCGTGATCGGCCTCGCCGTCGACGACACGATTCATTTCATGCACAACTTTCGCCGTGAGGTGGAAAAGAGCGGGGACGTCCCGGATGCCGTCAAACAGACGCTCCGCGGTACTGGACAGGCACTACTATTTACGTCCTGCGTGCTCGCGACTGGATTCCTTGTCTACACCCAGGCCTATATGAGCTTCATCTTCGACTTCGGCATTCTGACGGCAAGCGCCATCGCGATTGCCTTTCTCGCAGACGTGACGCTTGCGCCTGCGCTTGTCTCCATGGTCGCGTGGAAGGGTGGGGCGGAGAAGGGTCCGCAATAGCGCGACTCTTTCCCCGCTACTGCGGCGCGCTCCAGCGACTGCACGTACAACGCTGGCCGCTCGCGAGCTACTGCGATTGGCGAGCCGAGCGCCCGGACCGGGCACCGCTGAGACCGATCAGCCCAAGCCCGAGCAGTAGCGCAATCGAGGGCTCCGGCACGATCGTGGCGTTGGGATTCTCGAAGAACTGTTCGGTCCCGAAGCCGGGGGTCAATGCAAGCGAGTATTCGACACCGGCGACCGTCCCGAGCAATACCTCCAGCGGCCCGCTCGAGCTACCAAAGAGCATGCCGCTCATCTCGAAGGAGTCGCTCCCCAGAACCAGGTTCTGCGCGACGGCCAGCTCGGGCGCAAGGTAGTCGTAGTTGAAGGAGAGCAGAACGCCCTCGATCAGCGCGCTGCCGGATGTATGGAAGGACCATTGCCCGGGCCGATCATGCGGAAACGAATCAGCCGGGATGGCTCCGCCGGTATTGGTCCACACTCCGAGGAAATGATCGAGGCTCACCTGGGCGACGGTCGAGATGTTGGGCGAGTCGAGTGTGATATCGAGGGTCTGCAGCGTGACGGCCATCGTGATCGTCTGGATCGCAAGGCCGGGATTCGGCAAGCCGACCCACTCGGCGTCCGCGGTGAGAACGCCATCCGACACACAGCCGGTGCATGCCTGGTCGGAACCCCATCCCGCTCGCAAGACGACCTCCGTTCCCGTTACGTCATTCGGGCCATTGGAGCCACTCACCGTCACCTGCAACGAGCCGTGAGTGGATTGCGGGCTCAGATTGGGACTCGCGTCCCAAACCGTTGCGGTCACGGGTGTCGCCGCAGCCAAAACAAACGCAAGAACGAACAGGCGCACCGGCAGCCTCCTTCCCAGAAAAGCACGGGTTTCACCCTATCAGAAATTTCAGTGCTCCTGTGAATAGATTCTTCTCGTTCCCCGTGGTTTGAGCCGCGGAACGCCTGGAGCCGGGCGGTTTCCTCTTCTGCAGGCGCGTATGGAAGCGCGAGGCCGGACTCGATCGACCTGCAAGCTCCGCTTCCACCGCCCTGCGCGTTGGCCTTCGCCGCGAGAACAGCTGATCATCGGGCGAAGAATCTTGAATTGGCAAGCAATCGGCGCGGTCGCCGAGCTCTTTGGCGCAGCGGCGGTATTCCTGATGTTGATCTATCTGGCCCTCCAGATCCGACAGAACACGCCGGCCCTTCAGTCGTCGGCGTCGCAGGCCGTGCACGAAAATTTCGCGCTCTGGTATGGGCAGACGCAAAGCGATCCGGTCGTGTTCGACATTTCCATTCGCGGCATGGCGGACTACTCAAGCTTGTCGGAGACCAAGCGAGCGCAGTTCATCGCGCTCTTCACGACATTCTCGATCCACACTCAGAACGCCTTCTACAAGTGGCGCGAAGGCTCGCTGGCTCCGGGTACCGGCGCAGAAGGTTCTGCTGAGGGAGTCCGACCCATGACCTGGATCTTGACATATTAATGAACTTCGGTCTAGTTATGGAGTCGCACCGG
>JAQBEG010000110.1:0-3993 GCA_032123985.1 Deltaproteobacteria bacterium | reverse complement strand
GTGAGAAAGACGGCCGACGTACCGAACTTCGGACTCACCTTCGAGACGAGTGCGTCGTTGTTCGAGCTCACAGACACCTTTCGTCGCCCCCCGGATCGAGGGCTGTTTCGGCCGCCGGAATTGTCGCCGATCCTGGCTGTTCCGCTCGTGAGTTCAGGCAGCTCTCAGGGCTCGGTGGCAGGGGGCGTCAGTTCTTGTAGCGAGATGCGGACGCTCGTCGGTTCGAGCGAACGCACCTCTACCCCGTCCGGGCGGCGGACGTTATCGGTTGAGATTGCAAACGTTCGGCGTCCGATGTCGACGAGAATCGCGTCCAGTTGAACGTCGATCGCATCCTTGGCCAGGAAGTAGATGTCGCGCCGCATGGCCGCGAGATGGACCCGCGCCTGCGGTGGATCGACCTGATCGATAACGTACCCGGGTGGAAGCCCAGCCACCGCGATCGGAACCGTGCGTTCGAATTCGATGATCGTTGCTCCCGGGACCGCAAGCGACCAGAGAACCGCCGCGATCGGAAGGGCGGCGGCGGCCTCCCGCCAGCGCCGAGTGACGCGGGTCCAGGGCGCCGAGGGTTCGTCGTGCGTCGACCCCTGTTCCTGCTGGAATAGACGGATGCTGTGAGCGACTTCTCGAGGCGAATTCAACGTTTGCAGTTGACCGTCCCGCGCGACCGAGACGGTTCCGCGCTCTTCCGACACGGCGATGCACAATGCGTCCGTGCGTTCGGCCAGGCCGAGCGCTGCGGCGTGCCGCGTGCCCCGTCCGGCGAGCTGTTCGTAATCCGTCGACAGCGGCAGGTGCATCATGAAGGAGTCCAGGCGATCCCCCTTGATGGTCACGGCGCCGTCATGTCCGGGTGAGTTCGGGTCGAAGATCGAGAGCAGCAACGGTGCGGTGATCTGCGCATCCAGCGTCAGTCCGCCCTCGATGTGCGCGGCGGGAGATTCTCGACCGGGGAACACGATCAGGGCGCCTCGTCGATCATCGGCGAGTTTGTTCACCGCGCGCGAGATCATATCGATGACATCCTGGTCGGCCGCGAGTGCTCGCCTACCCATTCCGAAGGCGGCGATCTGTTCGAAGAGCCGCCGGAGTTCTTGCTGAAATACGACGACCGCAACCAGGACGACGACTGCCGCGAAGCCCTGCAGGATCCAGGTCGTCAGCACGAGGCCCAGTTGCCGAGCGACGAAGTAGAAGGCAAGCAGGATTCCGAGACCGGCGAGCGCCAGTCGAGCCGGAGTCTCACGCAGCCATGTGATTCCGGCCCATACGATTAGCCAGACGACTGCGAGATCGATGATCTCGACGGGTCGCACGGACAGAATCGACTCGAGCATTGGTTTCTCCCCGCACCGCGGTCGCATCTCGGATCATGCCGCGAATCGGGCAATTGTCCCAACGCGCTGGGGGCCGATCCGTACGCGTACGATCTCCTGGCGGAATTCGCGCGCGCCCCAGTAGCGCATCCAATTGGTCGGCGTCACAATGCGCTTCGCGATCAACCCGAGCGAACGCTCGGGAGCCATTCGTCGGCTTGAGCGAGATTCCATTTCGACGGCCACGTTAGTCTTTCCGGGAGAAATCAGATGACCATTGCGAATCACCCCCACTCTTTATTGCTGCGCCGATCGGCGCTTGGAGTCGGAACCCTACTTTTGATGGCGGCCTCTCTTTTTGGATGTGCGACGACCCCTTCGCTGACGCTCGATGAAGTCACTACGAAATTTCCGGCGATCGCGGGCCTCCAGGAAGACGTTCAGAAAGCACGGGCGCGAGAGGCGGAGATGCTTGCGCCCGAGGGCTACGCCTCGGTCTCCGAGAATCTGAAGATGGCGATCGACGCCGCCAAGGTCGGCAACGTCGCTCAAGCAAACTCGATGGCCTCGGCTGGAGCCAAGGGCCTGTTGAAGGTCAACAAGGACATCGACGAAAGCCGGGACCTGCTGGGAGAGGTGCTCACCGTTCGAGCGCGTGCCGAGCGCGCAGGTGCCTCCCATATCTACGCCGAGAGAACTGCGAAGCTCGAGGGGTCGCTGCGAGAAACGTGTGCGCTGATCGAACGCGGCAGACTCGACGAAGCGAAGCAGAAACGTCAGACCTTGATCGATGGCTACTCGAAGCTCGAGCTAGCGGCGCTGAAAGAGGGTGTCGTCGAGGTCGCGAAAGCGACGATCAAGGAAGCTGAGACGGACGGAGCGAAGAAGTATTCGCCCAAGACGTTCGAAGCGGCCAACGCTGAGATGAAGCTGGCGCGGTCCATTCTGGATGCGGATCGAACGGACACGGAGAAGGCCAATGTTCATGCTCACAAAGCCAAGTATCTTGCCGAGCAGAGTTCCGCGATCACCGAGCTGATCAAGGATATGGATCGCCGAGAGTTCGATCGGGAGCAGACGGTGCTCTGGTATCAGAGCCAGCTTACGCAAGCCTATGAGCCGGTTGGCACGGAGCTTCGCTTCGACCGGGCGAATCGTGACGTCATCGCCGAGATGAAGGATGCGTACGCGCAGCTGATTCTGCAGCGCGACGAGGTCTCAGCAGAGCAGGTGGTCCAGACGGCTGTGATGCAGCAGCAGATCGCACTCACCGAAGAGGAACTGCTCGCGAAGAAGCTTCGCGACAAGCAGGAGCGCGAACGATTCGAAGCCGCGCAGTCCATGTTCACTCCTGCCGAAGCGACTGTCTATCGGCAGATTGAAAACGTGCTGATCTCGGCACACGGTTTTTCTTTTCCACCCGGCCAGAGCCAGATCAATTCCGACAACTTCGTGTTGCTCAACAAAATTGCAAAAGTCATCGCACTGTTCCCCGGAAGCAAGATCCAGATCTCCGGACACACGGATTCAACGGGGACCGCTGAACTGAACCTGAAGCTCTCAAAGGAGCGCGCCGAGAACGTCGCGAAGTTCCTGAACGAGGTCGGCGGGATCGAGCTGTCTCGACTGTCCTGGGACGGATTCGGTAGCGAGCGGCCGGTTGCAACCAACCAGACGGCGGATGGACGCGCTTTGAATCGTCGCGTTGAAGTCCTGATCGTCAATCCCGGTCCGGTCAGCGACCACTAGACCGCAAGGGTTCCCGAGGCACAGCCCCGCTGGTTGATCCAGCAGGCTGTGCCTCAGCGCCTGACGGAAGACTTCGTGGTGTGGCTCGGCGGAGACTTCGCGCGTAAAGCCCGAGACGGTCTCAAAGCGTCGACAGGCCGGCGGCGTGTCCCTCGGGCCACGGGATAGGACGATGAAGCGAGCCGCCTGGATCATCGCGTCGCTCGTCACGCTGGCCGCGCTCATCTACTCGAGCATTTTCCCTGCCGCTGAGATCTTTACGGAGGTCGTCGTACTCCGTACCTACGACGCGGACGGCTCCAGTCACGAAACCCGCGTCACCGTCATTGATCGTGCCGGTACCGCCTGGGTACGAGGCCG
The DNA here is from genome assembly GCA_032123985.1 of Deltaproteobacteria bacterium. GTDB lineage: Bacteria > Myxococcota_A > UBA9160 > UBA9160 > UBA4427 > UBA4427. The sequence goes on along the minus strand of JAQBEG010000110.1, from coordinate 565 downwards.
GCCCTATCGAGGTTGGTTTCGGCGCGTGGAGGCGAACCCGAGAGCTGAACTCTACCGTGGCGGGACCTGGCGACCCGTTCGAGCGATCGTCTCTCACGATCCCGCGGATGCGGCTTCGTTCGACCGGGTCATGTTCGAGACCTACGGACTCGCGTATCGCTACGTTGATTTCATCGCTCGACTCTCATCGACCGAGATCCCGGTCCGTCTGGTTCCGCAGACCCCGTAATCCGGTAGCCACGCTAGGCGCTACGTCGAACTCGGCGGGTTACGCGACACCGAAGGGTGGTACTATCCGGTGTCGGGCGGAGGCGTTCGTGCGCTGACGGACAGCGCGCGACTCCTCTGACCGCGCGATTCGCGCAGGCGGCACAAATGCTTCTCGCTGTAGCACTCTTCGGTCTGCTTATTGCGGCCTTCGGCGTGATAGGACTGCGATCGCCCGAACGGCTTCTCGATCTCGTGGCGCGCGCTGTCTCGAATCTAGGGCTCTATCTCATCGCGGGGTTCCGCCTCCTGCTAGGCATCGCGCTCCTCCTCTCCGCGAGTTCGTCGCGCGCACCCC
>JAQBEG010000109.1:0-3989 GCA_032123985.1 Deltaproteobacteria bacterium | reverse complement strand
GATGCCCCGCGAAGGCCAGCGTCTGCCCACTGCCCGCTGCACGCGGGCTCTGATCCAGGCCCCGGACACGGAACTCAACGGGCTCGAACGGCGAGAAACGAAGGCGATGAAGTCGCCCCCAGGACCAATTCCCTCGGGTCGGTCCGAGCCGATGATTCAAGCTCACCCAGGTCTCGCGCAGACTCGTGCGCGCAGCCTCGCTCACACGCACTTCATCAGTCCAGCCGCCGGCCCGCTGAACCTTGGCAGCCCGCAACACAAGGCGTTCGATCGCGAACTGGGGCCTCACATGGGGTGCCTCCAGGTAGCGCTGAAAGAGATCGGGGCCAAAGGGCTCGCGCAACAAATCCTCGAGCAGGTGCTTGATCAAGAGGTGGTACGCCGCCGCGCCAGCACTCTCGGCCCCCATCCCTCCGTCCCACCGCTCGAGCAACAAGGCGATCTCCTCCGCTTCACTTGCGAGCGGTGCCGAACGCCGAGCCAGCCCGAGAATCGAAGCGACTACACGAGGCGCACGCTGCGCGGCATCGTCCTGCAGTAGATCAGATGCCGTGCGCAGATCGAGCGGACCCTCGCGAGTGAGACGTTCGAGTTCGAAATCGAGTCGCGCGGACCGGTCGCCCGACCGCCAGAGCCATTCCATCTGGTCGACTTGGCCCCTCTTCGGCCAGGGTTGATCCATTGCGAGAACCCAGGGTTTACTTCCCTCACCCAGCTTCTCGCCGGGCAGAGTTTCGATCGGGACCCGCTCCCGCCAATCGAAACTTCGCAATCGACCCTGGACCGGAACCAGGCCCGTCGGCAAGGGCCGCCGCGGAAGCCAGCCCCCCACTTGCACTCCACCCCGCCCGGCACGATCAGCGTAGGCGACTGCGATCACGGGTTCGTGGTGCTCCGATAGGGCCGGAATCACGCCCTCAGCATCCGTCAGCCGCAGTAGCGCAAGCATCGAGGTCAATCCATCGCCAACCAGGGCACCCGTCCAGGCCAGCGCGCGCGACCCGTGCATCGCTTCGCCCGTCGCCGACGCATCACCGTGCGTGTCCCAAACGGTCAGTCCCTCGATCAGTGGACCGTGCCGCGTCGAGCGGATGCGTAGGGTCGATTCCTGAATGTTTCCCCGTGCATCCCGCCAGCGCAGAATCTCCTCGCGCTCCTCGAGAGGAACCCAGAGTGTCCCGTTCTGGTAGAGGCCACCGTTGCCACGAAGCGTCTCGATGAACAGATCGGACACTGGCGCGCCGGCTGGCACGCTCGCCCATGCGAATTGACGGTTGCGTCCAGCCCACAAGATTGGCGAGCCGGGGACTGTTGCGCCGGCCACATCGAGGCTACCCGCTTCGAGATGGACCTCGTAGAAAAGAGCGGGCACCGCGGGCTGCACATGCCAATCCGCCACCAGAATCGGTGCGCCGCTTTCGGTCCGCGACCCATCGATCACCCACGCGCCCCCGGTCGGGAGTCCGATGCCCCGACACAATGCCCGCGTAGATCCAAAGGCTCCACTGCGTTTGGCGTGCGCGGCAATCGCATTGGCGGGCCGGGGACGGCTCTGCAGATCTGGGGCGATGCCAAAGTCGATCGAAGCCCGACCCGGGAAGAACGGCCTGGCCGGCACGCTGTCGAGTCTCTGGATCAGATCGTCGAGTACCAGCGTCGTCTCGAGCGTGCCACTCATGCACCAGGAGAGAAGCTTCACCACCGCGAGCGAATCCGCCGGCCGCCATGGCTCGAGTTCTTCGATCGAACCGATCATCATGCGTGGCGCACTCACGCGCCCTTGTCGAATCCGCCCGATGCGCGCGTTCACTCCTGCGGCATACGATTCGAGTACTTCGCGCGACGCTGTTGGCAGGGCTTCGAAGGCCGCCGCTGATGCGCGTACGATGTCCAGCAGACGTGCCAATCGATCCGCCGGAAGCGCGGATTCGCCTTCGAGTTCGGCCGTTCTACCTTGCGCACGACGCCGAAGCCAAGCCATCTGTGCCAGACGGTCCTGTGCATGGGCGAATCCCAGGCCGAACCAGCCTTCGGCCTCACGACGCGCGATCACATGGGGGATGCCCCGGGCATCTCGCAGAATCTCGATCGGCGCGCTCAGATCGGAAATCCGAATCGTGCCAGAGACGAGAGGGAAGGATTCGCGGTCCAGCCGCTCGTCGTCTCCCCATCGCTGCATCAGCAGGAGGGCTGCAATCACGAAAACGGCGCCGATCAGTAGCCGAGCGCCCAGCTGTGGGAGACCGGGCCCTCGATCATCGACCTGCTCTCCATCGCTCACGGACATCCCTGCTCGCCCCCCCCAGAGCCTGCGGCTTTCTCCAGTCTCTTCGAACGTCCGAAAAGAGAAGTCAAGTCGAGTACTTGAGAGCATAACTGAGGGCCGGTACATTGCGCGCTCCCGAAACCCCATCCAAGCGGAGTGCCATACGGCCATGGCGATCGAATCCCTCGATGCGCTGCTCGATACGAGTACCGTTGCTGGACGACGTGTTTTCGTCCGGGCTGATTTGAATGTTCCGCTCGCAGATGGGCAGATCACCGACGACAGTCGGATTCGCGCGTCCCTCCCAACCCTCGAGCGACTGCGCGCCGCCGGCGCCCGGATCGTTCTCGCCTCTCACCTCGGCCGGCCCAAGGGCAAGCGCAAGCCCGCGCTTTCGCTGGCACCGGTCGCTGAAGCTCTCGCGAAGGCGCTTGGCGTGCCGGTGCATTTCGCAGCGGATTGCGTGGGCGAAGCGGTCGTGACCGCTGTAGACCGCCTGGCCAACGGCGAAATCCTGTTGCTCGAGAATCTTCGTTTCCATGCCGCCGAGACAGATAACGATCCCAAGTTTGCGCAGGCCCTCGCGAGCCTCGCAGACGTGTACATAAACGATGCCTTCGGAACGGCCCACCGCGCCCACGCCTCGACCGCGGGAATGGTGCCGCTGGTCAAAGAGGTGGCCGCTGGACTTCTGCTCCAGCGAGAGCTCGATGCGCTGGCTGTGACCCTGAATCCCGAACGGCCCTTCGTGTGCTTCCTTGGCGGCGCAAAGGTCTCCGACAAACTGGGCGTGCTCGAAACCTTGATCGAAAAGGCCGACACGATCGGGGTCGGCGGCGCGATGGCGTACACCTTCCTAGCCGCTCGCGGGGAGCCAATCGGGAAATCGCTCGTGGAGTTCGACCGACTCGACGATGCGAATCGAATCTTGGCGCGCGCCGCCGAATGCGGTTGTGAATTCATGCTTCCCAGCGATCATATTGTCACGACACGTCTCGAGAACGGCGCCCCGGCTGAGACTGTGACGACGATTCCCGACGATTCCATGGGCGTCGATATCGGTCCGCAGACCGCCGAGCGTTACGCGGCAGCGGCCATGGCTGCGCGGACGATTCTCTGGAATGGCCCGATGGGTGTTTTCGAGATCGACGCCTTCTCGCACGGCACGGAGCGCGTTGCACGCGCAATCGCAGCATCCAATGCTCTCAGCATCGTCGGCGGCGGTGATTCTCTGGCGGCTGTCAACAAGGTCGGCGTCGGCGCCGCGATCGACCATCTTTCGACGGGCGGAGGCGCTTCCCTCGAGTTCATCCAGGGGCTCAGCCTTCCGGGCGTGGCCGCGTTGGACCGATCCGATGAGTAAGGCCACCCGCCCTATCCCGTTGATCGTCGCAAATTGGAAGATGAATCTTACTCCGAGCGAATCGGTAGAGTTCGCGTCGCGTTTCGTTCCACAAATGGCGCGCCACCGCGAGGCAATGGGCGTTCAATTCGAAGTTGCGATCGCGCCGGCCTACCCCGCCCTCGATCGGCTGGGGCAGGCCCTGCGCGGTTCGAAGGTCGGACTCGCTGCCCAGAATCTGCACGCGGACGAATCGGGCGCTTTTACCGGCGAGGTCTCGCTGGCCATGCTCGAGGACCTCGCCTGTCGCTACGCCCTCATTGGACACAGCGAACGACGCCATCTCTTTGGCGAGCATGACGACGTCATCGCGGCAAAGGC
>JAQBEG010000108.1:0-5827 GCA_032123985.1 Deltaproteobacteria bacterium | reverse complement strand
CTTGAGTCCGAAGGATTCCGCCTTCTCCTTCGACATGTACAGGACGGCGGCCGCGCCATCCGATATCTGCGACGAGTTCCCTGCCGTATGAACGCCGTTCTCGAGAATAGGATTGAGCTTCGCGAGCCCTTCTGCTGTCGAATCGCGAATACCCTGATCATGCTCCACGTGCAATGTCTCGCCAGTGGGCTGACCGTCTTCGCCGAGAACGGGCGCGTCGATCGGCAGAATCTCTCGCTTGAAACGACCTTCGTCACGCGCAATCTTGGCCTTGCGTTGCGAATCGAGCGCAAATGCATCGGTATCTGCCCGCGATATTCCGCGGTTCGTCGCGATGCGCTCGGCCATCGTAAACTGATCGGGCGCCGTATCCCATGGCCAGTTCGGCGGTTGGAAATAGCCGGGACCATTGATCACGTTCGCGCCGAGCCCCACGTGGCTCATGACTTCGACGCCGCAGGCGATGCCCACGTCGATCGTATTACCCTTGACGAGCGCGTTGATCAAATGATTGGATTGCTGACCTGATCCGCACTGTGTGTCGATCGTCGTCCCTCCACACGTGTAGTCATCCCCGGCGGAGAGCCACGCGTGTCGGACGATATTATTCGACTGCTCGCCGGCCTGGGTCACACACCCTCCGATCACCTGCTCCACATCCGAGGGCGAAACGCCATTTCGCTCACAGACTGCCGACTGGACCATGCGCAGCAGATGCGCTGCGTGAATACCCGACAGATCTCCCCGAATCATCTTGCCGCGTGCGATCGGCGTACGAACTGCATCGACGATGACTGCTTCTCTCATTTCTCTATATCCTCTCGCAATTGAAATGGGCCCTTCAGAATTCTTGCTTCGTCTCGTTCAGAATGAGCTCGACCGAGGCGCGCATTCTTTCATTGATCGTCGCCTGCGTTTCGAGACCGCCCGACCATCCGACCATCACGGCGAACCAGATCTGATTCAGAACATCGCCGAGCAGACGCTCACGCTGGGTCATCGTCTCGTCGACCTGCGTGACGGGTTCGCCGCGAAGCGCCCCGACGATCATCCGACGCATCATGTCATGGAAGAGCCCGACCTTTCGCGCCAACGCGGGCTCGCCCGCAGCGGCACACTTCAGCATGGCGCGCGAAAGGTTGGGCCGTCGCAGCATCCCTCGTGTCGAAATCACGAAGAAGCCGATCGCTCGCTCACTGGCATTGGCGCCCTTCGGCGGTCGCTGCCTCACTCGCTCTTCCATCGCGCGGGTCTCCTGCTCGAGAGCCGCAACGAGCAGGTCTTCCTTGCTCCGAAAGCGTCGATAGAGCGTTCCCATCGCGACTTCGGCGCGCGCCGCCACGTCTCGGAGTCGGACGGCTTCGAAGCCGCCTTCCTCCGCCAATTCGATGGTCGACTCGATGATCCGGCGCGCGCGCTCCTCGAGCATCGGGTCCTGTGATTCGAGCGTCATGGGGCCTGATTGAAACACGTTTCACTAGTGAATGAAACACGTTCCACTTTTCTGCGGAACTGCGGAACTGCGGAGCGTATTCGACACGGCGCGAGACGGGCGGGATGGCCTACCCTGTCGGATCGAATGACCCACATCGCAGAAGCCGTACCACCGATAACGCAACGAAGCGATGCGACGCTTCCAAGGAACGTGCGGGCATTCTGCGTGCGTATCCTCGAACGCGGCGATCTCGCATAAAAACTCGCCGCTCCGCTCGACGACCGAGGCAAAAGCCTACCCGACTCCCCAAACGAAGATCCCCTATTCATCGATCGGCCCGGGCGGAATCCAGGTCTGCAAATGCAGAGCGGCAGCAACCGGCTACCACGGCCCGGCCAGCTTCGCGATCCCGAGCACCGAATACGCTGTCTCTCGCGCTTTGCGCACCATGAACTGATGGCGGTCGAACTCTTCGCGTGGGCGTTGTTGCGTTGGCCGTCACTGCCCGAATCACTGCGCCGCGGATTGCTCTCCGCCCTCGTGGACGAACAGCGCCATTGCCGACTCTACCTGGCGCGACTCGAAGCGCATGGCGGTCACTTCGAGACAGACGACCATTCCGACTACTTCTGGCAGCAAGTCCCGGCCATTGCGGCCTCGCCAGCGGGTCCGCGCGCTTTCCTGGCAGCGATGGGCCTCACCTTCGAACAGGCCAATCTCGATTTCACCTTGACCTACCGCGACGCCTTCGCGGAAGCGGGCGATGCCGAGAGCGCGCAGGTCTGCCAGATCGTGCACGACGAAGAAATCTCCCACGTCGCGCTCGCGGTCCGTTGGCTCGGGCGTTTGAGCGATCCGGCCACAGCCGACGGCGACGGAACAGACCTCGGGCACTATCTCGCGGCGGTGCCCTTCCCGCTCGGTCCGGCTCGAGCCAAGGGGCGGCGTTTCGAAGTCGCCCCACGCCGTCGCGCCGGACTCAGCGATGCGATGATCGAAAACGTTCGCCATGCCCGTTCCTCGCAGGAACGCGGCATCAAATCCGCTGACGCTCCGGAGTCGAAGGCAGATTGAGCGAAATGGAGCTTCTTCCGAACCTCGGCGCCGAGGAGGGCAATGATTGGCGCGCCTACTTCGGTCAACCCCACGCGCGCGTCGCAGCCCGACTCTGGAGTCATCTCTTCTCTCGCGACGCCCGATTTCGTTATCCGGCCGACTCGGCGAACGAACCCTGGCGTTCGAAACGATGCGACGAACAGTGGCCCGCGGCGTTAGGGCCGCCAGCCGAGGAGCCGGTCTTTGCGTGGCTCGAAGAATCCGATCTGCCGACCGCCTGGCTCAACACCCACACGCTCGAAGCGGCGGTCCGCACGGCGCTGAATAAAACGCTTTCGGGTCCACCCGCAGAGTTAGTCGCAGCTGTCCACGACAAGGCCTTCGCCGTCGAAACAGCGCGTGAACTGGGGCTCGTGCCGAGAACGCTCGAGCCGCTCATTCGGGTCATCAGCACCGAAGCACTGCGAACGCCCGATGCCCTGATCAAAGAACTCGAGGAGGCGCTGCGCGATTGGCCCGAATGGACCGGCCGCCGATTCACATTGAAACCCCGACTCGGCAGCAGCGGACGCGGACGCGTCGCGGGCAGCGGCACGACCGATACGCAGGCAGTGCGGGGTGCGCTCCCGCGTCTCGCGGAGCGCGGCGGAGCGATCTTCGAACCCTGGCTCGAACGACGAACCGATCTTTCCGTCTCTCTGCACGTGCCCCCACCGGAATCGCGACAGCCACTGCCCACTTTGCTCGGGTCGCTCGAAATGCTGGTGACGGCAAGCGGTGTGTATCGCGGGCATTGCGGCGAGGTCGATTCCCGCGGTCGCATTTTCTCCGGACACCCCCAGGACGAAACGCTGCGGGCGGACGCCGCTGCAATCGCGAAGCGTGCGCAAGACGTCGGCTTCTCCGGGCCCTGCGGCGTCGATGCGTTCAGCTATCTGGAAATCGATCGCGAAAGAGTTCGAGCGCTCGTCGAGTTCAACGCGCGGTCGACCATGGGCCTCGTCACGATCGGTCTCGTCCGCCGCGCCCTGCCGCGCGTCCGCGAGCCACTCGAACTCGCACCGGGCGCGCGGCGTGCATTCGCGCTGGCATTCATCCAGCAGGGCGCCAGTCGAGACCAGGCCAGACTTCTCGAATCGAGCGGCGCGAACGCGCTGGCATTTGATCTCGGTCGTCCGCGCGAAACATCCGAGCCCCGCCCCCTTCTCATCTTCGCGCACGATCGGGAGACACTGCGTCGCGCCCATCTCGAAATTCTCGGCTGCTAAGATGCGCGGCATGTCTACAACCGCATCCAGAAATACCGTCCTCTTCGACCTCGGAGGTGTCGTCCTCGCTTCCCCTCTTCATGTCATCCGAGACTATGAGCAGGAACTGGGCTTCGAACACAACGCCATCAATCTCGTCGCCGCCAACACCGCGCCGCACGGCGCCTGGTCGCGGCTCGAACGCGGCGAAATCGAAATGGAAGAATTCTACGTTGCGTTCGAATCCGATTGCAGCGCAGCCGGTCTGTCCATCAGCGCACGGATCATGATGCAGCGCATATCCGAGGCCGGTGGCCCTCGACCGTCCATGCTCACTGCGATTGCTCGCTTGCGTGAAGGCGGCTTCAAGGTCGGCGCCCTCACGAACAACTGGGCGCAGTCCGAAGACACCGATCGCAACGACGGAACGCGTGAACTGCGCGATCTCTTCGACGTCTTCATCGAATCGAGCGTCGAGGGTCTTCGAAAACCCGATCCTGCGATCTACCGACTGGCCTGTGAGCGACTCAAAGCCGCGCCGAAAGAGATGATCTTCCTCGATGACATCGGGGGTAATCTGAAGCCAGCTCTGGCTATGGGGATGGCGACGATCAAGGTCGACGCGCCGGAACAGGCACTCCGCGAATTGTCCGCGCTCGTCGGCATTGGCCTATCGGACGTCGACTGAGGCTCGTAACGGTCCGTTGACGGCGCCGACTGCTGAGGCGAACTCCGTCACAGCGTCGTTTGCCGTCTGTCCAATCATTAGTCGGGATACTCTACGCGGGCGTGGCCCTTCGCGATGCCCTGGCACGTGAGCACCCAGCCGTCGTCGACCTGCCCCTGATCGATGCCGCCATCGTTGGTCAACATGTCGACCACACCTTCAACGACCTTCGCCATGCAACATCCGCAGTAGGCCTCCTCGCAGGCAAAGGGAGGCTCGAGGCCCACGCGGCGTGCGGCGACGAGGATGGTCTCGCCCTCGCCCACCACGACGTCCGTTTCTTTTCCATCGAGCTTGATCGTTACGACAGTACCGGTAGTGATGTCGATCGGCGCCGAGTCTACCGGCGAAACCGGCGATTCGAAACGCTCTATGAAGATCTGATCCTCGTCGGTGCTGAGACTCGACAGACCACTCTCGACGACATCCATGAAGGGCCCTGGACCACAGATATAGAAATCGGCATCGGTCTTCGGTCCGATCTCCTGCACGACGAGCGCAGCGTCGACGAAGCCATGCAAATCATCGAGGCGATAGACGATCTCGAAGCGATCTGCATTTGCGGACCTCAGCGCGGCCAATTCGTCCTTGAAGATGATCGACTGGTCGTTTCGATTCGCGTAGACCAACTTGAGGTCTCGCGACGTCGCGTGGAGCGCCGTTTTGATGATCGAAATAATGGGCGTGATCCCCGAGCCACCGCCGAAGAACACGATCGGTGTGTCGCGCTCGCGCAAACTAAAGACGCCGTTGGGATGCATGACTTCGAGCTCGTCGCCTTTGGCGACATGGTCATTCATCCAATTCGAAGCGCGGCCCTCGACGACACGCTTGACCGTCACCTTGTGCTGAGCATCGAGATCCGGAGCGCTCGCGAGCGAATAACAGCGGACCAGTCGATGGCCATCGACTGTGACACGAAAGCTCAGGAACTGGCCCGCCGTATAGTCGAATCGCTCATTCAACTCGTCGGGAACATCCAATACAATCGACTTTGAATCGTCGGTTTCGTCGATGACGTCGGCCACCCTGAGACGAAAATAGGGCCCATCCAGAGATGTCATCTGGCTTCGCTCTCCTCAAATTTCCCAAAAATCCCGACTGACTCGCAGACGGTGTTCCATGATGCGAACTGGAGCTTTTCAATCGGGTCGCAATCGCGGCACCCGTTTCGGAGCGGCCGGCACTCTACCAGATCCCGCCGGAAGGGAAATTCGCAGATCTCGCAGTTCGCAAATCTCCCCCGGCGCGCATTCACTCCTCGCAAGACAACGGCTCGTCCGCCCAGTTTCGAGGACGTAGGAAATCCGTATACAATGCTGCCTCGGCCGTCCCAGCCTCGGGCGACCAGTCGTAGCGCCA
>JAQBEG010000107.1:0-3578 GCA_032123985.1 Deltaproteobacteria bacterium | reverse complement strand
CTCGGACCGAGTTTACGGTCGGGCTGGGTGAACGTTCCGCAGCTGTCCAGCTGGGCTGGTTCTCGCCCGAGGGCCCCAACAAGACAATGCTAAAGGCGCTTCTAACGAACGAGAAGCTGAGCCGTGAGGAGGCGTACGAGTTCGCTGTTCAGATGTCAATCTTCTTCGGCGGGCTGGTCCAGTCTGAGTTCCTCCATAGACGTGGACTGCTGGACTCAGAATTCATGCAAACAAGGCGCTCCATCTATCGGCCTTACCTGGAGATGCCACGCGTGCGGAAATGGTGGATGCGCGAAGGGAGTCAGTTCTATGCGCACACCGAAGCGCTCGACATGGTCAGTCAAATGATCGATGAGATAGAGGTGCGAGAAATGCCCCACGCCTCGACAGCCACAACGGGCCATGGGGCTTCGTGACTCCGTCCCGTTGGACGTCTTCGGAGAATGTCTTTGAACTGGGAAGCACTTGGAGCAATTGGTGAAGTCGTTGGCGCTGGCGCCGTACTCGTGACTCTTCTGTTCCTGATCAGCCAGCTGCGGCAGAACACCAAATCCTTGGACGAGTCGAGACGTGCCACGGTGTCGCAGCTCTATCAGTTTCGTGCACAGATGCATATGGACGGCATGCTCCGCAAAGCGGAAGCTTCTGAGTTCAGCTGGTTCGATGTCAACGCACGGATGCGAGAGGACGGATTCGAGTCCCTGACCGGAGCAGAGCAGATGTTTCTCGTCTTCCACGCAACAGCGGACGCTGTGCGTCTCGACAATGGACTCCTCCAACATCAGAACGGATTCCTTGATGACGACTACATTGCGTACATTGAGAATTCGATTCGCCTTCTCGCACCGTATTGGCAAGAGATCGGCCTGTTTCAGCTTGTGTCTTTCAGGCCGGGATTTATCACCGAGGTCAACCGACTCGCGAGGCAATAAGACTGGATGGGGTAGAGCAACGTCACTGGAACGACCTCATGGCTCCAGCCGTCTGGCCCCGCACGCTACACTCCGGTCAACCTCAACAGGCGGGCCGCGCAGCTGAGCGCTAGGTCCGTTAGACAGCAGGAATCGCGGTGCTCGAGAACCTCGGAAACATCGGCGACTTCATCGGGGGCCTCGCTGTCGTCATCACACTCATCTATCTCGCGAGTCAAATTCGCCAGAACACAGAGAGCGTTCAAGCGGCAACGGTTCAGTCTGCCGCCCAGGCGAACGCAGAACTAATGGACCGGTTTGGAAGTGATCCGGAACTCCTCAAGTTCTACCTGGCAGGTATGCGCGACTTTGAATCGCTGTCGCCAGACGACCGAGTTCGATTCGCGTCCGTCATGGGGTCAATCATGCACCGGGCTGAAGGCATGGTTGATCAAGTCGAAAGAGGATTGCTGCCGCCAGAGGCGCTCATGGGTTACACCTTTTCGGTGGGCGGCACTTCAACACAGAGCGATGCGAGAATGCGTTGCACCGTCGCGAGCCGGGTCCCTCCGAAATGAATCAAGCCGCGCCGATCCACTTCATGGAAGACACGCTGAAGGGCTGAGCCCAAAGTTCGTTTACAGGATGAACGGCGAGGTTGATCCATGTTAGAATGCCACTGCTCACTACAGACGGGGTGATTTAGAGTGAGAGCCTATCTTGATCTGCTCGAGGATGTCCTCGAGAACGGTGTCGACAAAAGCGACCGAACGGGAACCGGCACGCGCAGCGTGTTCGGGCGCCAGCTTCGCTTCAACCTCGGTGCAGGCGGCGACCGAAGAAATGGACAGAATCGGTCCGACACGACAAAAACCGCCGGAAGATCCGAGGGGGAACCCGGCGGATTCCCGCTCCTCACGACCAAAAAGATTCATACCAAGAGCATCATTCATGAACTGCTCTGGTTTGTCGCCGGGGATACGAACGCGAGAACGCTGCAGAAGAACGGCGTCACGATCTGGGACGAATGGGCGGACGAGTCCGGCGAACTAGGACCGGTCTATGGCGCGCAGTGGCGTCGCTGGCGCGCGGCTCCACCGGCCGGATCCGAATCGGTGGCACCCGTCGAAATCGATCAACTCGCTCCTCTCGTCGAGCAGATTCGCACCAACCCGCAATCCCGCCGGCTCGTGCTGAGCGCCTGGAATGTGGGCGAACTCGATGAAATGAAACTCCCGCCCTGCCATCTTCTCTTTCAGTTCAACGTGTCCGCGGGTCGACTGCACTGTGCGATGACGATGCGCAGCTGCGATGTGTTTCTCGGCCTGCCCTTCAATATCGCTTCGTACGCGCTACTGACGATGATGGTTGCGCAGGTCACGGATCTCGAGCCGGGCGAGCTGATCGTCTCGCTGGGCGATACTCATGTCTACCAGAATCATTTCGAACAGGCCCGATTGCAGCTCGCCCGCGAACCGCGCCCCCTGCCCAGGATGCTCTTGAATCCGGCGGTGAAGTCGCTCTTCGATTTTGCCTACGACGACTTCAGGCTCGAAGGCTACGATCCCTACCCGCGGATCAGCGCACCCATCGCTGTCTAGATCCTGGGAGCCTGAACGATGCGTGTCTCTCTCGTTGTCGCAGCAGCCCGCAATGGCGTCATCGGGCTGCGCGGAAAACTTCCGTGGCGACTCCCGGACGACCAGCGTTTCTTCAAGGACGTCACGGTCGGTCATTGCGTCGTGATGGGACGCAAGACTTTCGATTCGCTCCCATGTCCGCTGGCCGACCGCAAGAACTTCGTCCTGAGTCGCCGACCGCACGCACCCGTCCCCGGTGTCGAATTTTTTCGCGACCTGGCCAGCGCCGTCGACCGAGCGCGGGAACTCGACTTCAGCGAATGCCTGATCGCCGGCGGTGAGGACATCTACCGTGAGGGGATGGAGACCGCCGATCGCATCTATCTCACGCGAGTCGATGCAGAACCCGAAGGCGATACCCGATTTCCCGCGATCGACGAAGCGCATTGGCGTTGCATCGAACGCAAGCTCCATCCAATAGACGAACGCCACGCCCATTCCTTCACATTCGAGACCTGGGAACGCGTGTACTGACCGGGAGCTATGCTCGGCGGCGATGTCGAAAGCCGTGCCCCATCGTGTCAAACCCCGATCGTCGGCCAGCCCCGACGAACTCGTTCGTACGATTTCCGAATCCGGTTCGGTTTCGGTCAAGGCGATCGTCGCGAGCAAACTCGTCTCCGAAGCGCTGTCGTTGAGAGAATTCGCACCGACTGCCGGCAATGCACTCGGGCGAGCCATGATGGGTGCCCTCTTGATCGCGGTGGGAAGTGCAGCGGATGATGCTGACGAAGCCAACGTCGAATCTGTGCAGCTCCAATTTCGCGGCGATGGACCACTTGGCAGCGTGACAGCAATCGCAGATTCTAGAGCTCGGGTTCGGGGTACGGTTCAGCGACCAGAGGTCGAACACCTGAACGCCGACGGCACGCCCAATATTGCCGGCGCGCTCGGTCTCGGGCCCCTGAACGTCGTACGACATCGTCCTCGTTGGCGATCGCCGTATACGGGAACAGTTCCGCTCGTTTCGGGCGAGGTCGCCGGCGATCTCACGCTCTATCTGACGGAGAGCGAACAAACGCCTTCG
>JAQBEG010000106.1:0-3265 GCA_032123985.1 Deltaproteobacteria bacterium | reverse complement strand
CGGGATTGAAATAGGAAAAATTTGTGAACAACAACGACATCTTGCGCCGTATTCGGTACGCGTTCGACTTCAGCGACTCGAGAATGATTGAAATTTTTGGTCAGGCTGGTCATCAGGTGACGCGTGAAGAAATCAGCGATTGGCTGAAAAAGGATGATGATCCTGCTTTCCAGAACTGTGGCGACACTTTGCTGGCGATTTTCCTCAACGGTTTGATCGTCGATCGGCGCGGAAGACTGGAAAGGCCACAAGCTGCTCCTGAGCAACGTTTGTCAAACAATATCGTTCTGAGAAAATTGAAGATCGCGTTGGATCTAAAGGCGGAGGAAATCCTCGAGATTCTGGCCTCGGTCAATCTACGCATCAGCAAGCACGAGTTGAGTGCGTTTTTTAGAAAGCCCGATCACAAGCATTATCGAGTCTGTAAAGATCAGATCTTGCGCAATTTTTTGGATGGCGTGGGGCTGAAGTATCGCACGCACAAGACGTCGGTCTGAGGCGGCCCTTCGAACCCAGGGATTTCGAGGGCAGGAGCTGCCAATGCTGTGGCGGGCGTAGGAAGCGATGCCGTTGGGGCAGGGCGCCACAGTTGCCTCGAGCCCGAAAATTCTTCGTCTGACGGCCGCGCGCAATCGCGACCGAAGCGATATCCTGAAGCGGTCTTCGCGATACAGCCACGCAGCCGTTCAACCAATCCACAAGGTTCACACTGCAGGGGAACACCTTCGATGACGATTACCAAGGGCTATGAGTTGGTTCATCCCGACTACTACGCTGAGCATGGACCGCCCTACGCCATTTGGGATCGTTTACGCGCGGAGTCTCCAGTGCACCGGTGTGAACTCGAAGATGTCGAGCCGTTTTGGGCCGTGACCCGTCAGGATGACATCAAGTGCATATCCAAGACGCCGGAGCTGTTCTTGAGCGCGCCCGGGATCACGCTGATCCCGACCGATCGCGTAATCGATAACGACAGCGGAATCGGAGCTATGCGGGTGGTCATCAACACCGATCCCCCGGAGCATCGTGACCTGCGCAAGGTGGCGAGTCCCTGGTTGACGCCCCGATCGCTCAAGCAGATGGAAGGCGTGATCGAAGCCAGTGCCAAGCATGTGATCGATCAGCTTGCCGGAGACGGTAAGGAGAACGAGGCGGACCTGGCCATGGGCATCGCGGTGAGTCATCCGCTGCGGGTGCTCGCGCAGGCGATCGGCGTGCCCGAAGATCAGGAGCCTAATATTCTCGAGCTTTCGAATCGGCTCTTCGCGCCCGACGATCTCGAACTCGGCGGCGGGGGTACCACCCCTGAGGATTTCGAGAAACTCGGCCAGGAATTCGTTCAGCTCTTCCTGCCCATCATCGAGAATCGGCGCAAGAACCCGACGGGCGACCTCGCGAGCGTCATCGCGAATGCCAAGATCAACGGCGAGCCGATGGGGCCGATGGAGACCCTCGGCTACTACCTGATCGTTTTCAGCGCCGGCCACGACACTACGAAGAACTCGCTTGCGGGCGGCTTCGAGCAGCTCGTTCGGAATCCCGGCGAGTTCGCGAAGATCCAGCAGGATGCTTCCCGGGTGCCCGACGCCGTGGAAGAGATGATTCGCTGGGCCTCGCCCGTCAACTACATGAAGCGCACAGCAGCGTCTGACACGGAGGTGAACGGCCAGAAAATTCGCGAAGGCGATGCAGTGGTCATGTTCTACGGCTCGGCCAACCGCGACGAGACCATCTTCGACGATCCCTACACCTTCAGTATCGACCGAAATCCGAACCGGCACATCGCCTTCGGCTATGGCGAGCATTTCTGCATGGGCACCCACTTTGCCCGTCGTAGTATGCGGGCCATCGTCGAACAACTCGCGCGGCGTGTCGAGCATTGGGAACTCGCAGGCGAGCCCGATTGGATCCGCGCCAGCTTCGTGGTCGGCCTCAAGCATTTGCCCGTGCGGTACAAGATCCGGCCGAGCTGAACCTGAGCCACCAGCCAGACCCAAATACCTCTGGTCCCGTCCCCGGCTCACCGGAGACCGAAGGAGGAGGCCAGTCCGGCAGGCGGCTAGGCCGATCCAGTGCGTGAATGGACCCGACTCAGGATCGCAGCACCTGTCCCGCGGAGGCGTTTGCGTTGTAGCGATCGCCGTCAACGACCGGTACGCCGTTAACGAAGACCTTCTCGATGCCGGTCGGGAAACGGTCGGGTGATTCGAAGCTTGCCTGGTCGCGGAGCTGGGAGCGGTCGAGAACTACGAGATCGGCGGCGCAACCCTCGCGCACGAAGCCGCGGTCGCTCCAGCCGAGGCGCTCGGCGGGAGCACCGGTCATCTTGCGCACGGCCTCCTCGAAATCGAACAAGCCCGCATCGACGTAGGTGGAGAGCACACGGGGGAATGTGCCGTAGCTGGCCGGGTTCTGGTGACCGCAGCCCGTGACGAAGGTGTCGGTTTCGATGCTGCACAGCGGGTGCGCGAGAACAGTGCGTAGAGCGTCTTCGTCGCCGTCGTGACCGCTGTAGGTGTGGTTGAGTACGCGGGCGTTGCGGTGGCTCTCCACGACCAATCGCGCGTAGAATTCCCAGATATCCATTCCCATGCGTTCGGCGGCTTCACCCACGAAGAGTCCGTCGAGTTCGTTGAAGCGTGGCGCATTGGCGCGCATGATTTGAACGTCTTCCAGAAAGAAACCGATCTGCTCGAAGACCCGGGCGCCGAGGGCCTTCACGCCCTCCATTTGTTCGGGGCTCTCGAGGATCGTTTCCAGATGGGGCAGCATTTCGGGCGGAAAGAGCACGCTGGCAGTGGTGTTTCCTGCGGTGTAGGGGAAGGCGTCGAAGGCGACGTCGAGGCCATCGGCGCGCTCCCGTTCAATGGCGGCGATAGTCTGTTCGCAGGTTGCCCAGGTGCGCCGGCCGACGAAGATCAAGTGACTGAGTTGGAGTCGCGCTCCTGCTTCGCGCGCCGCGCGCATGACCTCGAGAAGTGCCTCCAAGTTGTGGGGCAGGGTTTCGGGGTCGCTTTGGAACACGGGACTCACCCAGCTATAGGCACGTACATGGGACGTAAAGAGCTTATTCGAGGCGGCGGCCCAACTCGCCACACGCGCGAGTTCGTCGTGCCGGGCGAAGATTCCAGGCGGATAGCCGAGGCCTGTCGAGATACCCACGCATCCGGCTTCGAGCGCTTCTCGTGCCAGACTTTCCATGGCGTCGAGTTGCTTTTCGCTGGGCACTGCCGGGTCGAGGCTGCCCATCACGGCGGCACGCACG
>JAQBEG010000105.1:0-4008 GCA_032123985.1 Deltaproteobacteria bacterium | reverse complement strand
GGCACTCGCTGCCGCCACCACAAACATCGACGCGGCAATTATCGATGCCGTGTACAACAGGTCCCTAGCCATCGTTTTACCTCAAAGGAGTCGGGAGGATGGATCGTGGACGAACAGTCAAGCCGTGTCGGCAACTAAGCTACCGACGGATGAAACATCTCCTCGAACTTGCGCCGCTCCTTGACCAGTCCCTGTTCGTGGGTGTATCTCATGACCAGCTCGAGCTCTTTGCGATTGGCTTCGAGGCCGTATCGCCAGAAGTCTTTTCCCATCAGCTTGCGGGTGTCCTCGAACTCCTGCGTCACCCATGGCAATGTGACCTTGAGCGAGGTGGTGGTTGCCAGATCGGCATAAGCCATTTGCTTGGCCTGCTCGTACATCTCGAAGACGGCCCGGGGTAGGCCTGGGTCAGCCACGATCGCATCCTTGCGGATGGCGACGACGTGCATGATTGGGAACACGCCCGTCTTCTTGAAGTAGCCCTGCTCTGCGGCACGGACGTCGGGGAACAGCTGCCTGACATTCGGATTGCCTTCCAGAAACGCCTTCGGTGTGATCGGCGCGATCAGGGCGTCACAGGCTCCGCTGAGGAGCAGCTCGGACTCGTCGACTCCGGGTGGGCCCTTCGCGAGAGGAAAGTCGGTCGGCAGAAAATACGGCGAGCGTTTGGTGCCGAATAACGATGAGCCTTGACCGAAGTGCCAAGGCGTGACCGCCCTTTCAGGAGAGGCGTTCCCGGCATCGAGTGGCCTTGCGCCGTGGTATACTGAAATCCGTGTAGCGGCGCTCGTCCATCCAAGTCGCAACGACCCGAACAGGACGAAGCGATCGCCCAGAAACGTGCTCCAATCCCCCCTGACCCAAAATCAGCCCGCCCACAATGCACCCACTGACCTGTTTCATGCCGGAGAGTCGATGAAAACGAACGACCGGACGATGTCGCGAGCCGATGGAGTTCTCTTCGTCGCATTGGCCCTGCTCTTCCTCGTGGCACGCCCGGTCGCGGCGGACGACTTCTCGGTGACCAACACGTCGAATAGCGGTGCCGGTAGCCTTCGGCAGGGTGTGCTGGATTCGAACTTGGTGACCGGTCCCAATTTGATCACGTTTTCCTCCGGCGTGAGCGCGGACTCGACGATTTCACTGCTCTCGCCGCTTGCGGACATCACGCAAGAACTCGTCATCAATGGCATGGACCCCGGGGGACTCATGATCGTAGGGGACGGCACCACCCTTACGACCGTCCGCACTGCGCAAAGATTTCAACTAACGGACATCACCTTCGATTCAGGAGATCTGCTGCTCGAAGGCGACTCCATCGTTACCTTCAACGTGACGGACGTCTCGAGCACCATCACGATCGATGAAATCATCGCGGACGCGCCCATGCACACCCTGGGTGCTCTCGAGAAACGGGGCGACGGCACGCTGATCCTCTCCGGTATGAATTCATTCACTGGCAGAGCGCTCGTCGCCGCTGGCACGCTCGAGGTCTCGACCGATTCTCTCATCTCAAATTCCAGCATTACGTCGGGCGCCACCCTGCGTTTCATGCAGCCCACGGATGCAACCTATGCCGGCGAGATCTCCGGCGGGGGTGAGTTCTTCAAAGACGGCGCCGGTGTACTGACGCTTTCCGGGGCGAACATTCACACGGGCGGCACCACCATCTTAGCCGGTACGCTGCTTGGCGCTCCTGGATCGATTCAAGGCGATATCGAGATTCAATCGGGTGCGACGCTGAATATCGTCGACGACGTTGGCACCAAGTTCAGCGGCACTCTCAGCGGCAGCGGCACGCTCATTCAGTCCGGAACCGGCACGCTCGTTCTCGTGCCCTCGGGCGAAGCCAATTCATGGAGAAACGCACAAGTCACGCAAGGCGGCCTCCGTGGCAATGCCGCAGCAATTTCCGGCAATGTCGATCTGGACACGGCCGCAACGCTCATCATCGACGAAACGGGCACGGGGACGCTCAGCGGCAACCTGAGCGGAGACGGCGTAGTCGAGAAAGTCGGCGTCGGGACAGCGACATTCTCGGGCGTGAACAGAGGTCTGACGAGTGACTTGCCGGGTGCGATCACAGTGACCGAAGGCACGCTGGTCGGACAAACCAACAGCGTCCCCACGAACGTGCTCGTCCAGGCGAGCTCGGTCCTGCGCTTCGATCAATCCAGCGACGGCAG
This sequence comes from Deltaproteobacteria bacterium, assembly GCA_032123985.1. GTDB lineage: Bacteria > Myxococcota_A > UBA9160 > UBA9160 > UBA4427 > UBA4427. The sequence goes on along the minus strand of JAQBEG010000105.1, from coordinate 1,822 downwards.
CTACAACAGCGTGATCAGCGGCCGCGGTGATTTCGAGAAACTCGGATCGGGCCGCCTCACCTTTACTTCGGGTCAGACCTACTCGGGAATCACGACGATCCGCGCCGGCAGGCTCGATGTGCTCGGCGCCCTCACGAGCAACACAACGATCTCCAGTTCGGCGACATTGGGTGGCACCGGAATGATCGAAGGCTCCGTCTCGAACTCGGGTCGCGTCGCACCGGGAACCTCGATCGGTACGCTCACCGTCGACAGCATCACATTCGCGCCTGGCTCGACGCTCGAAATCGAAGTCGCCCCGTCGATTTCGTCCGATCTACTCGATGTCAAGGGCCTCGCTGATCTCTCGGGAGGCACCCTCGAACTCAACCTCGCGGGCGGCACGTACACGAACCAGGTCGAGACGATTCTGACGGCCGGTTCGATCAACGGGAATCTGGCCTTCACGAACAATCTTCCGCTGCTCGATATCACGATGCAGACGAACGCCGATTCCGTCGTGCTCACGATCAACGCGAATAACGGGATGATCGGGACGCTCGCGGCGACGTCCAACCAACGGGCCGTTGGCGACGCACTCGATATGGAAGCACCCACCGCTGGGCCCGATCTCACTTTGGTGATCAACAGCTTCGCGACGCAGACGACGTCCGAGATCCAGGCCGCGCTCGATTCGATGTCCGGCGAAACACTGACTCAATTCGCGACGGTACGCCTCGAGCATGCGGATCGTTTCGATCAGATGCTCCATTCGCGTTTGCGCGAATCGAGTGACGCACGCGAACTCCTGAATCGTGATCCCAGACTCGAGCGACGAAGAGGCGTGCTTCCTCAGGTCAGCTCGAGCGGCAGCGGAACAGGCCAGCTCAAGACCGATTATTGGGTCGAACCCTATGCGACCTTCGGAGACATCGAAGGTCATTCGGGCGAGAGCGATGTCGACTATACGTTGGCTGGCATCGCACTCGGCATCGAGACGCCGCCCTTCTCCGAATCATCGAATGCGCTTAGGGACGTTCGCGTTGGCATTGCATTCGCATACGGCCACAGCGACATCGACTTCGCGGACCGCAAGAGCAGCGGTGACGCGGATAGCTATATGGGTGCCCTCTATGGCGGTTGGTCGAGCCCGCGCTTCCGTGCCGGTCTTAGCGCGCGCATCGGCTACTCCGAGATGAAAAGCGATCGCAGGATCACGAGCGGTACTCTGCGGCGCAACGCGGACGCCGAATTCGATGGTCTCGACTGGGGTACGAAACTCGAAGCCGGCGCAAAATTGTTTCAAGACGACAACTATGTATTCGAGAGTTTTGCTTCCGCCGACTACACTCATCTCCAGCGACAGGCGCTGACCGAAAAGGGCGCCGCTTCGATCAACCTTCGAATCGACCGCGAAAAGCTCGAGTCCCTTCGCCTGGGTGCTGGCTTGCGTCTGCGCGGAATCTTCCAGATGAAAGGCGATCTTGAGCTGTTGCCGGAACTTCGCGGCGAATGGCGTCATGAACTCCTCGACCGCGAACGCGAGATCGACGCCAATTTTCAAGGCGCCACCGTCAATCCCGGATTCACGATCCGCGGCGCAGACCTCCAAAGAAATTCAGCGAACGTGGGCGTTGGCTGGACCGTCAGATCGAAGGGACGCTTCGAGATCGGATTTACCTATGACCTCGGCGTCGATACGGATCGCTTCGCCCATTCGATCGGCTTGCATCTCGGCACGCGCTGGTAATTGGGCGCGGCGCTGGATCGACGACGCTCCTTCTGATCGCGCTGACAATCGCGATCATCGACTGTATGCAAGCTGAACTCACCTCCCCCTCCC
>JAQBEG010000104.1:0-6758 GCA_032123985.1 Deltaproteobacteria bacterium | reverse complement strand
GTTTTCTCACGATCCCCTACTACCCGCCCTCCTCTCTCACGTATGGAATTCTCGTCAACGCGCAGGGCCAACGCTTCATCAATGAAGACGTCTACCACGCCCGCATTGCCTCACACATCCAGAAGCAGGTCAATGCGGACGTCTATCTGATCATCGGCGAGAAACATTGGAAAGAGCCCAACATGCTCGGCGGAAAGATCGTGGGGACCGGCGAAACAGTGGAGGAACTGGCGGAGGAGATCGGACTCCCGATCGAGAACCTCAGCCACACGGTGCGCCACTACAACGAACACGCCGCCAGAGGCGAAGACCCGCTCTTTCAGAAGCAAGCCGATTGGCTCGACCCGATCGAACCGACGATCGCCGCGATCGACATCACGCCCGGTCGACACGGAAATTACGTCGCGTTCACGCTCGGCGGCCTCGCCTCGCGCCCGACTGGCGAAGTCCTACGCTTGAACGACGAGATCATTCCGGGCCTTTTCGCGGCAGGTCGTACGACCTGCAGTCTACCGCGAAGAGCGGAGGGCTATGCGAGCGGACTATCGGTCGGCGATGTCACTTTTTTTGGGAGGCTGGCGGGGCGCCAGGCCGCCGCGCGCATCTCATCCGGCGGCTAGACGAACGACGTGGGGAGCTTCGAGCATCGTCGCGCCCGGGGATTCAGTCCTTGTGTCCGGCGTGCATCGCTCGAAGCAGACCTCGTCCCACGGTGGCGAGGGTAACGAGCCAGGAAGGCACCCCTGCGACGACCGCCCGCCACGAATCCGGCAGCGTGTTGCGTGCCAGCCGGCCGATGCCTAAATACGGCAGAGTCAGCACCGATTGACCTAGCATGTATTGGCTATAGAGATGTCCATCGGGCCCGCGATGTGTGAAGGGAGCCGGATTCGCGGCAATCGCGATCGCATGGGGTGGTCCCTACCCTGGTACTCGTCGTCGGACAGCAACTTCAACTCCGATACGGGTGTCACCGTCGACGGCGAGGAATGGTACGGAATCAGCGTCTTCCTGCGCGACGGCACTGATGTCTACCGGACATATTTCCCAGGAGATCGTGGTGTCGAGCACCTCGGCAGCCATTGGACCTACCTCGACCTGACTCCTTTCGGCCGGCAGGAAACCTGGGAAGACTCGCCACCAGGATGGCCCCAAACCGAGACCTATACCTGGCAACGCCGTCACGAGGACGACTCCTGAACGCCTGCTGAACTCAGTGTCAGCCCGATGCGTAGAGTCGATCTGGCCGATATTCTCCCGGGACGGCCTTCGATCGGCCCAATTCAATCGCGATGGCGCCGACCGGACTCGAAAAGAAATGCTCCAACGACTCAACCTCTTCTTTCTGGTCCTGCTGACGTTCATCATTTGCGGCGTCGGCGGGTACGTCTATTTTGATACGGTTCGGGAAGATCATCTCATCATTGCGGCCGGTGCACGCAACAGAGAAGGATTCCGACTCGTCGAAGCCATCGCCGAGGTCGTGAGTCGGCATGACCCACGGTTGCATATCGACGTTATAGAAACGGCCGGCTCCCTCGACAACAGTCGGCTCATCGACGAGGGATACGCAGATCTGGCAACGCTACAGGCGGATGGCAGCAAGAGCCTGGCCAGCCGGTTGATCGCGAATCTCTACCCAGGCGCCTACCACCTCATCGTGCGACGCGACGCTCAGATCGAGACCGTTGCCGATCTGGAGGGCAAGACAATCGCGTTGCCCTCCAAGGGCTCGGCGCAGCACACTTCCTTCTGGTATCTGGCCAATCACTATGGCTTGACCGAATCGAGCATGACGGCCCTTCCGATGTCGGACCGAGCGGCCGAGTGGGCTTTGATCAGCGGTGCGGTTGAGGCCGTGTTTCGCGTTCGCGCTCCGGGAGATGAATCCGTGAGGGAACTCATCGAGCGGGCGGACATCGCGCTGATCCCGATCGAGCAGGCTCCGGCTCTCCATCTGAGGAGCCTGGCGATTCAACCCGGCATGATTCCGAAGGGCAGCTATCGGGGGAACCCGCCGCTGCCTCGGAATGATCTCGAAACCGCCAGCGTAGAGGTTCTGCTCGTTGCCTCCGCGGATCTTCCCCCTGGCGTCGTCTATCGCATTGCGTCGGTCCTTTTCGAGCGGAGAAGAGAGCTCTCCGAACTGAACGCACTCGCGTCTCTGATTACCGCCCCTGAGGTCAGCAGCGGAACGCATCTACCGCTCCATCAAGGCGCCATCAGGTACTACGATCGGGAGAAACCCAGTTTCTGGAGCGAGCAGGCCGATCTCTTACGAACCTCCATCTCGTTGATCGCGATCTTTGGTTCGATGATATTCGCGTTCAGGAATTGGCTTCAAAGTGTGCAGAAAAATCGAGCGGATGCCTACAACAAGGATCTGGTTTCGCTCTACGAGGGCGCCCGGAGCGGCGTACATCCGAGTGCGTTCTGCCAGGAGGAACTCGCAAATATCCTGATTCGGGTCATCGACGATCTCGACAATGATCGCATCTCGCGAGAAGGGTTCGATGAGTTCTCTTTCACCTGGCAGGCCATTAGTCAGCTCTTGAACGACATGCCGGACAAGCCGGACGTCGTACCATCAGCGGTAGGGGTGCCTGATCGATGAATTTGAAAAGGTCGCTCAACATCAGCTTCATCGTCGGGTTCCTGGTCCTGGTCCTTGCGGGTGGTCTGATCTACCGAGAACAGCAAAAGCGAATCGAGAATCAGGCGTCTGCACATCTGAAGACGATGCTGATGCTCCGAGAATCCGTTCTACGCGGCTATTTCGAAAGCTTGCGCTCGGAAATCATCCTCTGGTCCAGCCGATCGACGATCATCAACATCATGCTCGAGGTCACAGAAAACTTCGATCCTAGAGGAGAGTCCGGCCGAGACGAGATCGGAGAGATGGACGTTGTCACCCTGGGCGGGATCGTGAAGGATGACGGTTCCAACACACTGGATGAAAGAGCGACGCAATTCGCAGCCCACCATCGCTACTACGACGTCTTCTTCATCAGCAAAGAAGGCGACATCTTGTTTACCGTCGCCAAGGAGAACGACTACGGGACGAATTTGCTCGATGGGCCTTATGCCGACTCGGGCCTGGGGCGACTCTTTCGTACTCTGTCGACCGCCGACGACAGAGATCAAGTGATCTTCGAAGATTTTTCGGAATATGCGCCGAGCGGCGACGCGCCCGCAGCTTTCATCGGCTCGCCGATCTATTCCGGTGAGGAACTGCTCGGCTTCTACGCCCTGCAGATCCCCGTGGCGCCCATCAACGAAATTATGCAGTTCAGTTCCGGCATGGGCGAGACGGGCGAAATCTACCTCGTCGGTCGCGACGGGCTGATGCGAAGCGATTCACGATTCTCCGAGGCATCCGCGATCCTGAAGACAGCGGTGTCGGGTTCCACGGTCGAGAGCGCGTTCGCGGGGGAGATCGGCATCGCGGTCGTCGATGACTACAGGGGCGTCCGGGTTTTCTCCGCCTACCGGCCTTTCGATTTCGAAGGCACGCGCTGGGCGGTGTTGGCGGAGCAGGACGTGGCGGAGGTGCAAGCGCCTGTCTCAGAAACGCTTCAATGGATCCTGGTCGGCTACGGCGCGCTCCTGGTTGTCGGCGCCCTACTTCGCTTCATGCTGCTGAACGCGCTGGTTGCCGCCGCGTTGGCCGCCCTTCTCGGATTCTCGATCATGGATTCGGTCGACGACGCCTGACGCTCCTGATCGGACTCTCCCGACTTGGCGCGGGGGACATACACGCATCCGCTTCGAGCGCACGACGACCCGGGCCCAATTGCGTGGGTGCCGGGTCGCCGCCGCGTTCCGTTAGACACGTCGGAGCGTGACCGGAACCGGTCGACAGACGCTGTTGCAGACGGGAGAATGATCCCTGGCAAATTTCAACAGGTCATCGAGTTCCTCGTCCGAGCAATCCGCCGCGATCTGCATGTCGATCTCGATCGACTCGTAGCCAGACGGAACGTTCGGGTCGAGATCGAGCAACCCTTGAAGATCGATCTTGCCTGAGAGGCGGGTCGAAATCGACTCGATGCGGATGCCACGTGCAGCGGCGTGGAGGACAGTGGTCGTCGTCACGCAGCCAGCGAGCGCGTGCAGGAGGAACTCCACGGGGTTCGCGCCTTCGTTCGCGCCGAGCAGGACCGGCGGTTCGCCATTGGTAAATACATAGGGATCCGTGCGCGAGCGGTCCCACTCCTTGGCACCGTAAAATTCCTGAATCGTTGAGCGATTCTCACCGCCCTGAATCCATGCGTTGGTGTTGCGAAATTCGAACTGCGCGATCTCGGGGTCGCCCTTGATAGCGTCCACTGTGCCATTCAGTTGTGTCAGGTCGATTCCATTGAGTCTTTGGGTCGTCATGGTCTTGTTCCTCTTTGCGGTCCCACTTCATGCGAGCACCGACGAGAACTCTACGGGTGGCCGCGCGCGAATCTCAGTTCACTCGCGGTCACCCCCCGGTTGACTCGTGGTCAACCCCTGGGTCAAGCTCTACGCATGACAGAAGGTCGCGAAAATCAGGAACGCGTATGTGAGTTGTTGCGGCTACCCGCGATTCCTGGGCAGGGCGCCGATCGCCTCCTCGGAATCGCGATGAATCTCTTCTACCGCCACGGCATCAACGCGGTCGGGCTCGACTGGATCCTCACCGAAGCGGGTGTCTCGAAGACCACCTTCTACAAGCATTTCAAGAGCAAGGACGATCTCGTCTTGAAGTGCCTCGAGGCGCGGGATGCCTGGGAGCGGGGAGCCTGGCGCGAGGCCGTGCGTTTTCTCGTCGGTGAAGAGCCGGAGCGCCAGCTGATCGGATTGATCGACGTGCTCGACATCCTCTTCAATGATCCCGAATTCTTCGGCTGCCAGTTCATCAATGCCGCGGCTGAATTCCCGAATCCCGACGATTCAATCCACCGTGCCGCATCGGTCCACAAGCGCGCCAACCGCGACTGGGTGCGCGATCTCGCCAAAGCCGCCGGAGTGGGGAATCCGGATGGCTTTGCGGACAGCTATACCGTGTTATTCGAGGGTGCCCTCGTGCTTCGACATGTCCACGACCGGGACGATGCAGCTCGCGCGGTCCGGCCGTTGATCGAGCAGTTGCTCGAGACGCATCTACCCAAGCACGCAGGCGCCTAAGCGGCGCTCTATCCGCAACGATCTCGCCGGTCACCCTCTTGGGTCTGGTGCCGCACCGACTCGGAAGGAGCGAAATCCAGCTATTCCTGCACGAGCTGAGCCATTGAAGAGTCGTGCGGGCTGGCGGCTCATCCACCCGATAGACGAACCAGCGCCGCGACACACGTAAATGTCACGAGAGATCCAGATGCGATCGCCGGGAAGTATCGCCAGGCGCGCCCGTTTCCAATATCGGCCTGATCGACACGCGACTCGCCAAGCCGATCGAGCGCCATTAGCCAACACCACGTCGCCGGCAGACTGACTGCCCACAAACTCCGGAAATAGATCGCAGCCGAAACCAGGACGACGCTGATTCCAAGTCGAAGCATGAGCGGCGAGAAAAAGGGCAGCAGTGCTGTCGCCGGCCTTCGAAACGTCTCAGCGAGAGCGAGCTTGACGACCCACGCGGAGAGCAGCAAAGCAAGCATCCCGAGCGCCAGCGAATTCTGCTCGGCAAAGACGGACATGCGCTCGCGACGAAGCAGCTCGCCGGCCCAGATCGCGCCCGGCGCCAACCCAACACCGAGCAAGCGCGCGTACTCGCTGCCGCGCGCCAGTGCGTCGTTCTGCCAACTGAAGTGACCCTGCGCGCGGTCCCGGGGAAGCCGACGGCCGGTCGGGATCATCGCGGGTACTGATCTCACATAGTCGGGAAACTCAGCTGGAAAGAGCTCGAGCAGTCGGGCTTCTTCGCGCTCAATCGTCTCGCGATAGCAGATCCACCAGATCGGCAGGAAGAGAACCGGAACCCACCAGCGGCCAATGACGCAACATAATCCGACATCGATCAAAAGATTGGCGAGATAGAACGGGTTTCGTGTCCAACGATAGGGGCCCGCGGTCGTCAGACGACGGTTCTGCTCGAGGCATCCCTTGGACCAGAAGTGAAGAGCCGAACCGGTGAGTATCAAAAAACCGCCGATGGCGGAGGCGCGCAGGTCGAGAGTCCCGACGGCACAGCCCACTGCAATCAGCAGTTTTCGTAGGCTGCGCCGTCGAATTCTCATTTTGCCTGCATCATTTTGCTGGCATAGAGGACGCTTGATCGCCGACTACAGCGTCGCGATCAATGGCGCGATCAACAGACTCACGACGCTCATGACCTTGATGAGAATCGCGACGCCGGGACCGGACGTATCCTTGAAAGGATCACCGACCGTATCACCGATGACCGCGGCCTTGTGCGCCTCTGATCCCTTGGGATGGCCCTCGAGGCCACCCGCTTCGATGAACTTCTTGGCGTTGTCCCATGCTCCGCCCGCGTTGGCCATGAAGAGCGAGAGAGAAGCGCCCACGGCGGTCGCGCCCGCGAGCATGCCAGCGAGCGATGCCGGCCCGAGAAAGAAGCCGACGGTGACCGGCGCGAGAATGGCCACCGAACCCGGCAGCACCATCTGGCGAAGCGCGGCCAGCGTGGCGATGTCGACGATCGCTGCGCTATCGGGCTCTGCATTACCTTCACGAAGACCCACGATCTCGTCGAATTGACGTTTGATCTCTTCGATGATCGCCTGAGCCGCCTTGCTCACCGCGATCATCGTCGAGGCACCGACCGCGTAGGG
>JAQBEG010000103.1:0-3397 GCA_032123985.1 Deltaproteobacteria bacterium | reverse complement strand
CGAACAAGAAATCGGCCCGCGTGGGGCTTTCCATCTCGATGATCCGAGTGATCCTGACGTCACCGACCTGAAACGAAGTCATCGCCGACTTCTCCTCGCTCTTGGGTGGTCTTGGGTGGTCTTGGGTGGTCTTGGGTGGTCTTGGGTGGTTGGTGCTGGTCGCTCGCTGCCGCCGGCCGATTTTCAGACAACGACTCGCGCAAGGCCTCGATTTCGACCTCCTGATTATATCATGTTGACGCTCGTTTGTTGAGACTTGAACGATTTTGAATTTTCCGTACATAAAGGGGGCCCTAACAGATGCTGTGAAGCTTGCTCATCGCTCGGTCGATGAAACGCGAAGGGGAGGAATTCTTGGCTCGATCAATCCCGGGAGCCATCAGCGTGGACGATCGAGCGATCATCGACGAGGAGGAGCAGCTCCTCGCCGTCGTCCGCGCCGCGATCGCAAGCGTTGAATCCCGCAACCTCGACAATCGGGTGCGAAACAAGATGATTTCCCTGCGTACGGATCTCAGCGAGGCAGCAACAGACGACGTCGCGACGATCGCCGCGGAGGCTCAACGAATCCGATCGACCGCGGCGATACAGGCGCAACTCACACTGCCGGATCTCTCCCAGCCCTATTTCGCACATATGCAACTCGAAACGGATCGCGGAGTTCGCGACGTATTGCTGGGCCAATGCACGTTCATCGATTCCGAACGGCGCATCTCGATCGTAGACTGGCGAGCGGCCCCCGTCGCACAGGTTTTCTTTCACTACGCAGAGGGTGAGGAGTACGAGCAGGAGTACCCGGGCCGATCGGTCGAAGGCGTCGTTCTGAAACGCCGCGTGCTTGCCTTTGATGGTGGGGAACTCGTTCAGATCCAATCGCCCGAGGGTTCGCTTCGACGGAGCGTCGGTGGCGAGTGGCTGCCCGACCGACTTGGACAACGCCCGAAGCTCGAAGGCGGTGAGGGAGGTGCGCTAGCGAAACGCTCGATTGGGACTGGGCTCTCCGGCCTGAAACTGCCCGTGATCTCCTCGCTACTCGACCAGGAGCAATACGAGGCTCTCACACTTGATGCCGAACGCCCTCTGCTGATCTTGGGAGGAGCCGGCTGCGGCAAGACGACGGTAGCGCTCCACCGGCTCGCCCATCTCGTATACAAGCAGCCCGACGTGTATGTGCCGAACCGCCTGGTCGTGGTCGTGCCCGAGGAAGGCCTCGCCCGTCTCACGAGATCGCTCCTCGAAGAGCTCGGCATGGAAGACATTCCCGTCACCACAGTCGACCAATGGTTTGTGGACCAGGGGCGCGGCGTCCTTCCCGATCTTCCGTCGAAACTCTCGGTTGCAACGCCTGCGACGGTCATTCGGCTGAAGCGGCATCCCGCGCTGTGCGCGAAGCTCGAGACGATTGCGGAGGAAGCCGGACTGGTTTGCGCCAGGGAGATCGACCGAAGGCTGCGAACCGGAAACCAGTTCGCCGAAAGCTACGAGAACAGCAGCGCCGACTATCCACTAAAGCGGCTCGAATCGGCTCTTCAGCAGATAGGCGACTGGCGGCCAGCGGACAACGTCCATGCCGACCGCAGCATCATCGACGAAGAGATGGCCCGTTTCGCGAGCCCACTTGGAGATCGCGAGCTGCTTCTGGGAGATCGGAGGGTCGTCGAAGAGGTCGTCCGAGCCGCAGACGGTGACTTGCCCGAAAGCACGATCGATCGATCCATCGCGTGGTTTCGTTTGCAGTTCTCGGCGACCGCGGAAGAAGAGTACGCGGATGTGGTGGCGAGCCGTCGGGGCGCAGTGGACGGCCTTTCTCTCGATGCAGGAACACCGAGCGAGGATGCGGGATCGATCGACGTCGAGGACTATGCCCTGCTGCTGGAACTTCATCGACTAAAATCCGGGCAATCGATATCAACGCACGGTTCCCTTCGCCCATACACACACATGGTTCTGGACGAGGCGCAGGAACTTTCCGAGATCGAGGTCCGCGTTCTGGGACAGGCAGTCGCCGCCAACGGTTGTGTCACGGTCGCTGGGGATCCTGCTCAGCAAATTGGCAGCTTTTCGCATTTTCGGGGTTGGGATGGCCTGATGAATGCCCTCGGACAAGGCCGTGCGGCACCGGTCACATTGAAGACAAGCTATCGCTGTACGCGCCCCATCATCGAGTTCGGCCACGCCGTACTCGGACCACTCGCGACGGACGAACCGCCCAAAGGGACTCGGGATGGGGCGCCCGTGTCGCGATCGCAACTTTCGAGCGATGTTCATGCCGCGATCGACCTGGCGGAAGCGCTCTCGGATCTTCTCGAGCGGGAACCGATGGCACAAGTCGCGATCATCGCGCGAGAGAACGCAACCGCCGAGCGACTCTACGATGCGCTTCATCAGCAGGTGCCTGTCCGTCTCGTTCTGGACGGACGCTTTTCGTTCAAACCTGGGATCGACATTACTTCGGTGCCGCAGGTGAAGGGCCTCGAGTTCGACTACGTCGTCATCCCGGACGTGACCGACCGCGACTATCCGCACGACCCGGCGTCGAGACGCATGCTTCATGTTGCCGCGACACGTGCGATCCATCAGCTGTGGATCATTACGACGAGTGCGTGGTCGGGATTGGTGTCGGACTGATGCAGCGTGATCACTCATCTGGCCAGGACGTCTAGCCATCTCGAACGACATGCCCGGCGTACGGAAACTGATTCACACTCCGGCAGGTCGTCTATCGTTGCCATACCAACTTCAATCGAGAACGAGACTCAATGACGCGCCACGCATTCCGTATCCTTTTGCCCCTCGTGATCATGGCCGCTTTGCCGGGCTGTGCGAATCGATTGAGCGGCCCGCTCTACTCTTCCGACGGACCTCCCTGGATTGCGGAGGGAACCATGAGCGCGGCTCCGGAATTCGCGATCGCGCATCGCTTGGTGCTGATCGGCGACGCCGGCTATTTCCTCGAGGACGACCCGACACTCAGAGCCGTCAATGCCTGGGCGAGTTCGGTCGATTCGAGCAGCGTCCTCTTTCTCGGCGACAACATCTACGACGAGGGACTGACCGACGACGATCGCGAACACGGTGAACGCATTCTCGGTCAACAGCTCGCATCGACGGATGCACGAAAGATCGTCATCCCAGGCAATCACGACTGGGGTTTCATGCCCAAGGATCAGAATGCGAAGTCGATCCGAAATCAACAATCCTTCGTCGATGGATGGCCCAAAGGTCAAGCCGAGTTCATCCCCAAGGATGGCTGTATGGGCCCAGCCAAACGAATCCTGCTCGAAGGGACCGAGAGTGCGAAGGCGGTCGTGTTCATCGCACTCGATCCGACCCCTTGGCTCAATGAAAGGCTCAGAGAAGATTGTCCAACGCCGCAGACTCGAGAGGAGTTTCTCTC
>JAQBEG010000102.1:0-3046 GCA_032123985.1 Deltaproteobacteria bacterium | reverse complement strand
GCTTCGAGCAGCCCTTTGGCATAGGTGCAGGTCGGCGTGTCGCCATCGCCATCGCCCCGAATTGTCGTTACATCGTCGCTGGCTTGGATTTCGTTCACTGAAAGGCCATGATCCGCGCACCGTTGTGCAATGTGTGGGCGTTCTCGATAGCGTATCGCACATAACGTCGTGCCTCGACGACCGCCTCTCGGAGCGGCTGTGCCTTGGCCAGGCCCGCGGCGATCGCTGCGGAAAGCGCGCAGCCTGTGCCATGTACGGGAGAACCCGGAAGTCGCTCGCCCGGCAACCATTCGCTGACGACCTCGCCACCGTCCGGCCCCCCCACGCGCATCACCAACAGGTCGTCTGCATCCCCTTCGAGATGTCCACCCTTCAGCAGCACACCTTCGAGCTCGAGATCCTCGAGCAACTGGCGTGCCGCGGCTTCACCGTCGCGACGACGAGGCAGCGAAGCGTCGATCAGGATTTCGGCCTCGGGCCAGTTCGGGGTCAGCAGACAGCGTCGATGGATCAGGTCTCGGAGCGCGGGATAGGCTCGGGGTTCGAGTAATTTAGTTCCGTCGCTTGCTGCGAGTACCGGGTCGATGACAACGCGCGCATCTCCCGCGACCGCGAGGGCAAGGAGCACGTTGCGTACGCTGTCGTCGGTCGAGAGCATCCCGATTTTGATTGCCGACGGCTTGATCACGTCGAGGGTGGCGCGCAAGTGTTCGAGCAACACGGACGGGAAGACCGGAAGGACCTGATGAACGCGAATTCCGTCCTGTAGCGTGAGGGCGGTCGGGACGGCGGCGCCGTGGATGCCGAAAGCGTGAAAGACCTGAAGGTCGGCCTGGAGCCCCGCGCCCCCCGTCGGGTCAGAGCCGGCAATCGAAAGTGCGCTTTGCATGTCCACGGATGGTAAGTTCCCGCCCCGGAGAGCGCATCCTTTGAAACAGGTCGAGAACCGGACGGGCGTCGTCTTTTTGCTTCTGGTGTTGGCAGTCAGCAGTGGCCGACCCGCCTGGACGGCGGAGCATGCCGAGCCGCCCACGACCGTCGTGCTCATTTCACTCGATGGGACGCGACCGGCGGATCTAACCGAAGCGCTGTTGCCCAGCCTTGTGGCTCTGGGTCACAAGGGCGCTCGCGCCGCAGGGCTGGTTCCCGTGGATCCTTCGAATACGTTCCCGAGCCATGTGAGTCTCGCGACCGGTGTTCGACCCGAGCAGCATCGTCTCGTGAACAACCGGTTCATCGATCCAGTGCGAGGTCCCTTCACTCGCGATGAGCCGAATGCCTGGATCGAATCGGAGCCGATCTGGTCGATCGCCGAGCGACATGGACTTCCGACTGCCTCCTTTTATTGGGTCGGGTCAGAAGGACCCTGGATGGCGGGGCCCGGGCCGCGCGAGACGAGGAAATTTTCGTCGAGAACACTCGAGAAGACCAAGGTTACGCAGATCTTGAAGTGGCTCGCCGTCGAGGATCCCCTGACGCGTCCACGCCTGATCACAGCCTGGTTTCATGGTGCCGATCACGCGGCGCACATATCCGGCCCCGGAACGGAGTCCGTCAGGAAGTCGCTCTCGCCGCAGAACGCGCAAATCGAGCGGCTCATCCGCGAAATGGAGAAACGAAAGCTCTTCGATTCGACGACGCTCATCTTCGTGTCGGATCACGGCATGGCGCTGGCTTCAGAGCGCATCAATCTCGGACGTCGGCTTGCTAACGCGGGACTCGAGCTTTCGTTGATTGGAGTAGGTGGCTTTGCGATCGGGGTCTTCGACAAGGGCGAGAAGACGGAGGCGAATCTGGGGCGTGCAGTGGAGATCGCGAGAGCCGCCGGACTCCAGGCGTGGCCTCGCGCGGAGGCGCCGCCGGAGTGGCATGTTGCGGATCCGCGCTTTGGTGATTTCGTTGTCCGCGCGCCGATTGGGATCGCGATCGTCGGCGCGACCACGCGGATCGATGGATTTCACGGGTACGATGCAAGGGAGCCGGCGATGGCCGGCCTCCTGGTGGCGCGCGGGCGGGGGGTTCTGGTCGGTGCCCAGCTCGGTCGGGTATCGAGCCTGGCGATTGCGCCGACGGTCCTCGAATTGCTCGGCCTGCCCGTTCCACCTCAGATGCAGGAGCCCCCGATCGCGGAGCTTCTGCACGGCATTCGCCAGAATGACGCCACGCCTGGCCAGCCAGAGTAGGGTCGTTCTCCGGGTCAAAAACCTTGTTGAAGCGGCCCCGATCGTCCGATCCGACTCATAGGCGTGGGGCGTCGGACCCTTTTTGGCCCGAGCGGTCGACGCTCGGAGAGGATTGATCCAGCATCCGGGTGGGACGGTGAGAGTGACCAATCGAGAAGAAATGCGGTTCAAACCGACGTGCGGACATATTTGTCACCGCTTACGAGCGACGCGGCTGTGCATACTCGTGTGTGCTTTCACTGCCTCATCGTTTGGCCACTCCGCGCTCGCGATCGAGCCCGAGCAGCTTGGTGCCTCGGCCACGCTGGCGGAGATCGAAGCCTGCGCCAGTCGAAATCTTCCCGATGCTGCCGGTGTCATCGAATTTAGTGTTGAAGCGATCGATCGAACAGGCGCTGTGACTTCCTCGCGGGCCGAAATTCGCTGGACCAAGGATGCTGACGAGCTAGCCCGAATCATTCTGCGGGTTTCGGAGCCGGCAAAGACGGCGGGGACTGCTCTTCTCATCATGGACAAAGGATCGGATCAGCCCGAGTTCTTTCTGCGGCTTCCCGAGATCGCGCGGGTTAAGCGAGTTCGTAGTAAACGGATGCGTGGTCCCGTGCTCGGTACCGACTTCAGTTTCGAGGACCTGCAGCGACTGCGCGAGCCCTTGGATCGAACCCAGCTCGAATTGATCGGCATCGCGGAAGTCGATGGCCGGGGGGCATGGCTGCTCGAAGCGATTCCCGGCGACGATGACGACTCGGAATACACGCGTGTGCTCACCTACGTTGATCAGAGCGACTGCGTGCCGATTCAGGTCGATCTCTTCGAGCAGGATGATCGACTTCGCAAGCGACTTCGGGCGTCCCCGGAAGAGA
>JAQBEG010000101.1:0-8109 GCA_032123985.1 Deltaproteobacteria bacterium | reverse complement strand
ACGTGACCCTCTTTCTCGACAATGACGGCGGGCATGATGCGTGTGCTCCTCGGGTGGTGGCGGTAGTAGAGGTATATAGGTAATAGGTAAATAGGTAATAGGTATTAGGTAATAGGAGAGACGGTTCGGGCCAGCTGGACGGTCGGCGATTCTACGAGAGCGAGCCTGCGCCGAACACCCTGTCCAAATTTGATCTGGTGCCGACTCGAGGCCGACCCCTTGCTTTGCCCCATGGGGATACTGGTCCAAGATCCACTCGAAACGGTCGAATCGGCAGCAGAATCGTGATGTTGACCTGCTGACCTTGAGGAGCGTCCATCCATTCTGTACAAACACGCCCACGCCGTGGTCCCCGATCGTCTAACGGCAGGACAACAGACTCTGAATCTGTGAATTATGGTTCGAATCCATATCGGGGAACCACTGTCTTTCCATTGCAGTTCCAGATAGTTGGACGGATCGGCTATACGCTTCGGTGTGTAGGATTCCGCCCGTTCGACTGCCCAATGACGACTACGGCGCCGCGAACGCGTCTCGATCCTCGGAGAGAAGCGTCCCGGGCGCTGACGGGCGCCGCTCGGTGGCCAGCGGCGAGCGCGGTGCGCACCGCGCTTCACCAGATCATGCGCCTGACGCGGAGTCTCTCTGTCGGATCAAGCTGAAACCGGCTAGCAAGACCACGATCGACGCAAGAAGAAATCCCCGGCGCGCGGAGAATGTGGGAACCGCGGCGGCGACGGCTCCGCCCTTCAAAATTCGGAAGTGGTCGTTCTGGTTCCCGAACTTGTCGATGAAGTAACCATCGAGTTGATCGTCATCGATGTCGAGGACGAGGGATCCCTCGATCCTCTCCCAATAGGCCATAATCGGATGCTGAGTGAGGATGCCCGTGATCTTCGACGAGCTGCCGACCACCGAGTAGACCGCGCCCGAGTTCGGGTCGGGCCCGAGGATGGGTTTTTGGTACGCACCGTCTCCGGCGGGGTCGCCGTTGCCGGTGTCTTTGGCGTGTGTGCTCGGCACGTAAGTCGCCGAGTTGCCGTAGTGGCCGTCGATCAACACCGAGCGCTCGTAGTTGTGGCTGTGTCCGGTGAGATTGATGTCGGCGCCGTAGGCTTCGATGACGGGGTTGAAGCGTTGCCGCATCTCCTGGAGGTCAAATTCCACGTCGGAGTCATGGGAGCCTTTGGTGTAGGGCGGGTGGTGCCAGAAGGTGAGAATCCAATCCTGCTGAGTGAGCGCCAGGTCCGCGCAAAGCCAGTTGTACATACTGCCCCCGCCACCGCCGCCAGGACAGATGTTGGTCTCGGGATTCAACGGCGCCGTGCGCGGAGTGTCCTGGGAGTCGAGGGCTGCGAAATGGATATTCGCGAAGTCGAAGGAGTAGTAGGCCTCGGTGCCGCTCGCGACTCCGCCCGCTTCGCCCGCCGTCGGCAACGAAAAAGCCTGGTAGTAGGGCCCCGTCTGGGTAGGGGAGTCGGAGGCGCCGAATTCATGGTTGCCGGGAACAGACCAGAGCACGTGGTTGCGCAGTACGTCGCCGAATACTTCGAAGAGTCCAGCGGTGTATTGTGCGTCGGTGCCCGTGGCGTACGCATTGTCGCCGAGCATCAGGATCAGGTCCGCAAGCCTGCCGCCGTGGTCCGAGACCCATGTGAGATACTCGTTCATGACTTCGGTCGCGACGATACAGCCGGCCGGGGAACTCGAGCACTCACCCGAGTCGCCGATCACCCAGATGCGCGTGGCCCGCGGCGTTCCGGGAGCCGGCGAGGTGTTGAAAAAATGATCCAAATCGTTCCCGGCAAGGGTGAAGCTCGCGTCGCCGATCTCGTAGTGGTAACGGGTGTCGGAGAGGAGGCCGCTGATCGACACTTCGTGTTCGGTCTTGGGCGTTGCGTCGCTGATCGTCGTATCGAGACTTCCCGGTGCCAGTCCATATGCGAGCCTGGTTTCGGTGAGCACGTCGGTGCGCCAGCGCACAATCATGCTGCTCGGTGTGCCCTGTTGTAGATAGGGGCCGCGAACCAGAACCGGAACCGCGAATGCGATCGAAGTCGGCAACACCGCCAAGAGCGTCAGCAGTGCCAGGACCCGTGCTCGGGGATGCGATCGCGGGATCATCGGAACCATCGGGGTCAAATGGGTCAAGGTGTCGCCCTTTGCTGCGTCGACGCGAGAGCAGCCATGCTCGAGTGGATTCGTGCCGTGAGGCGCGACATCGCAGGTGTATTTCTTCTCGGGGCGTTGAGCCGATCCAGCTCTGTAAGCGCGAGGCTGAAGCGTTCTCTGGCTTCGTCCGTTCGGCCAAGCCGCGCAAGGATCTCGCCGAGCTGTACCAGCCACATTTCGCGCCGGGGCGAACGCTCGGCGATTCGCTCCAGTCGCGCGATCGCTGCGTCGGGCTGACCGCTGCGTAGTTCGAGATCGACGGCCACACGCTGGAGCGTCACGATGGGTCCGATCGCGGCAATGCCCTCATCGATTCCGCGGATCGCCTCAGCGAGATGGGCATCGCCGGCCGCAATCAGCGCAGCGGCGCGATCGAGGTAGTAGTCCGGAATTGGAACCGGCTGATACTGGATCGCGTGATCCAATTCGTGCGCCGCCGCCAGAGGTCGTTCGAGTTTCAGCAGGGTGCGCGATTGCGCCACGTGCCCGTCTGCATTTTGGGGCTCATGTTCGAGGAAGCGTCGAAGTATGGCCTCGGCCTCGGTATACCGGCCGCTATCGAAATACACCAGGCCGCGGAAATAGTCGACGCGTGTGAGGGTTGGCGAGAGCTGGCTCGCAACATCAAGGTCACGCAGTGCGGTGGCGAAGTCGCCGTGCCGACGATAGATCTCCGCGCGAACGAGCCGTGGTCGTGGGTCGGTCGGCTCCGCCAGAATCGTTCGCCCGATGGCTTCGATGCGCTCGTCGAAATTTCCGTGAGCCGAACCTGCGGTGGGCACGAACCAAGCGATCGCCAGACACGCCAACGCGCAGGTTCGGATCCGCCATCCCGCCGAGGCCAACGCAATCAAACCGGCGAACGCAGAACGCAAAACCCACCGCCAGGCAAAAAAGAACGAAACCTCGAGGAAGAGCTCGTCTGCTCCCTCCAGGGCGAATTCTTCATCCAATCGAGCACTACGATTTGCCCAGGGCCCGCTGCATCGCCGAGTGGACACCTCCGGTCTCGCCCGGGCTTTGATCCTTCGTGCCGTATAGGAAGGGGTTGTCATTCGCCGAGTCAATCGCCCGCAGGATGTCGCGACGGCTCACCTGTCCCAATACGCGTCCGTCGGAATCGACAACGGGAAGCTTCCGGAATGGACGACTCAGGAAGAGGCGGGTGATGTCGAGCAGTTGCGTCGTGGGCGTGACCGAATCGATGGACGTCGTCATGTAGTCGCGAACGCTTGCGCTCGGTGCGCCATCCACCGCCTGTCGAACGAGTGCCGTTAGACAGTCCTTCTCGGTCAGCATTCCGCACAGCCGACCGTCGGAGTCAACCACCGGAGCGCCGGTCAGCCTGGCTCGCAACATCTCGCGCATCGCAGTGCCGATATCGAGATCTGGTTTGAATACGAGCTCTGAGCGATCCATGATGTCTGCAGCAGTGGGCGGGTTCATGAGTACCTCCCTCGCACCTTCTCGGGGCGAGTCGCCGGGACCACCAGCCGATCGGCCTCGCAGCGACGTACCCAGGCAGGATAGTCAACGCAGGAATCGCTTCAAGCGGCACCCGCCCGAGACCTCCTCCGCACTCCTGATGAGCTTCGGACTCCACGCTGGCCACACGCACCACGCCAGCAACCCCGCGATCACCGGCAGACACAGAACTGCCGTCTTCTCCAAGCTCGATGATGGCGCCGAGGCTGCCACCTCGACGAACAGATGCGCATCGGTGTCCGGTTCGAGTGACGCAGTCATGTGACCGAAACGATCAATCACGACACTCAGGCCGCCGTGCGAAATACGCACCATCGTCAGCCTTTGTTCGATCGCGCGGAACGCCGCGGCTGTGACGAGCTGTCTGTCGACGACCTCCTCCGGAACCCAGCTGTCGTCGGCGAAGTTGACAATCGCGACGCTTTCGTCGTTGCGTCGCTCGGCCACAATCCGTGGAAAGAGCACTTCGAAGCAGAGCACCGGAGAGATCGTAAACTCGCCGCGCATAGGCCCGGCGTTATGCGCCTCTTCGACTCTCGGTCCCTTCGCGGCCTCACCCATGACGCTCGACAATAGAGCGCGGCGACCCCAAAAACTCCGGGACGACTCGATGAGCGGAATCGCACGGACCTTGTCCACCGCCGCCCTTTGGCCAATCTGCGGACTCCACCACACCACGGAATTCCGATATCGAGCGCGCTTTCCTGCCGCGGCTCGACGGACAAGTCCCGTCACGATCGGCACGCGCCATTCGTCCACATAACCCTGCAGCCGACGTCCGAGTCGATTGTCTGCTGTCGCAGGAACCGTCAGTAGATTCTCGGGCCATAGGATCGCGTCCGGCATGCGCTCGGATTCCTCGAGGGCTCGAGAAGTGTTCGCCGCTATCTCGTCGAGAATCATCTCCTGATAGGCCGGATCCCAGCGAAGGCGAGGCGGAGTATTGGGTTGGACGATCAGCAGCGTTCTCGGATTGAGCCGACTTTCGGATTCGAACGACCGCGCGATCGATTGTCCACCGATCGCGAGAGACAGCCATGCCGTGACCCAAGCAACCGCTCGGCGGCTTCGCGCACGATCATCATCCAGAACGCTTGACGCGATCGAAACGTTCAAGGCAAGCAGAAGCGCCGAGATCCCCGGCACGCCGATCACGACCGCGAGCTGTGCTACGCCGGGCACGGAGATTTGAGAATGGCCGAGAAGAAGGAGTGGCAGCCCCCAACGTGATTCGCTCATCCAGAACTCAGCGAGACCGACGAAGGCACCAAGAAGCGCGATCTGGACCGCGGGCGCCCGCTCACGCAGCCCCTGCGCGAACCACCCGATCCCGCCGAATAACAATCCCTTACCCCAGAGTGCGACGAACAGTGCACCCAGTACGTTCCGAATTCCGTAAACGCCCTGCGACTCGAACGCAGAGAAAAGCCAATTCGCGCCTGCAGTGGCGTATACGACGCCCATCGCAATACCCATGAGGCACGCCGCGACGGGACCTGCACGGCGGGTTGCGATCAGCCACGGGACCAGGGCGAATGTCGCCAGAAGCCCGACATCATATGGACTCTGTGACAAGACCAGCAGCGCAGCGCTCGCCAACACCAACGAAAAGTTGAGGATCAGGCGGGAAATCGTCAGGCGGTTGAACATCAAGAACGGTCGACTTTCATTGCACGGAGCGACTCCCTGCACATTAGTTCGACGCTCTCTTCCAACAACACGCAACGCCGCGCTTGACGCATGACTTGAGAAAGGGTTGAGAACTGAAACAACTTCGTTCAGTTAGGTTGCAGCTCATGGAGCAGACTTCGCACGGTAGGCAAAGTTCTGCTTCGGGTTCCCCCGCCCACCCAGATACGTCCCGACTTGGGAACTCATCGCATGCGAAAACCTTCGATTCGAAAGGCTGCTGGATCTGGCGCGTCCAACTCTCGAAATCACATCTCTTTTGGAAGCGCCCTTCTTTCTGTTCTCATTCTCTCCTGGTCAGGAATCAGCCTGGCTGTGCCGCGTGGCGCAGGGTCCACTGATCCAGCCGTAACCGACAACACCGGCGCGGCGAAATTCGAGATTCCCATCCAGGTGCCGCCGGGACCTGGAGGGCTCGCGCCGGCGCTCGTTCTCCGTTATTCGAGTCATCGAGGCGATGGTCCGTATGGCGTCGGATGGGACCTCGGGCTCGGCGAGATTGCATGCAGTGCCCGCTTGGGCGTGCCGGATTATGCGTATTCGAACTGCAAGCGCTTCGAGCTCGATGGTCAGCTCCTCACGAGAGATGGCGCGACGAAGGCCTACCACACTTTCGTAGAGAGTTTTCAGAGGATCGAATACTCGAGCGCTTCGCAGAGCTGGCAAGTCACGAATCCGAATGGAACGATTCTCCGCTATGGGCTTCAGCCAGATTCGAGGATCTGGGCAGGACCCGATATCGCGCGCTGGCTGCTCTCAGAGATCGAAGACCCCTTCGGAAACAAGGTCTTCATCAGCTACGACGACACGACCGATTCCGGCACGAGATATCCACTGCGAATCACCTACGGCGCCGGCGCCACGAAGACCTCTGGAAAACGATCGGTCGAGTTTCTTTTTGCAGAAGACCGCCCCGATCCGATTCATGACTACGCCGGCGGAATCGAGCGCTCGATTTCGAAACGACTCACGGACATCAAGGTATCGAGCTATGGCGCGCTCGTTCGGCGCTATGTCTTCGGTTACGAACTCCCTGGACAGAGCTACACCACCGGGCGATCTCGGCTTTCCTGGTCGCAGGTCTTTGGAAATGACTGTGCGGGAGACATCGCCCAATGCACGGGTCTGCCCCGCCAGGAATTCGAGTACACGGACTCGAAGGACGATGCCACAACCGCGCAGTACTCAAAGTTCGTGAAGGATGAAAACTACGTCGTTCCCTTTGCGGGAAATTGGTGGGTCGGTGCGACGCCCCTCCGCATCGGTGACATCAATGGAGATGGACTGCCGGACCTGCTCAAGGGAGGATATACCTTCGGCGTCGCCACGGACGAGACGCGAATCGAGATCAATACGGGGTCTGGATTCGTCGAAGACCCGGCGTGGACAGCCGCGCTTCTCAATCTCGAAGTGGAACGTCCTCGCGCGGACTTCATGCAGATCAAGCCGGACTACTCATCGGGCGGCGGCCAGGAGGTTTTTCGCTTTAGCAGCGTCGGAATTTTCGAAGCGAACTACACCACCGTAAAGCGCCCCGTCAGCGATACGCCGCCAGCGGCAATGGCTCGACCGGAAGGCCGTTACTCGGGCGGTGCGTATGCCAGTTTCTCGACCGGCTTGCCGCAACCGGGCTGGATCGAAGGGCTGGGACGACTCTTTCTCACCGACATCAACGCCGACGGCTTGGCCGACATCGTCGTTTCCGTTCGTCTGGGCGGCGTCGACAAGGTTCTCAACGCGGACGGAACTCCGATCGCGCCCGCGTTAGTCCAGCGCGAACCGGGAAGAGTCGTGCAGATGGTCTACCGAAATACCGGCGACCCTTCGCTCGGATGGGTCGAAGATCAACAGCTGGCCTCCGGATTGCCGCCGTTCGGAGTCGTCCATTTCGAAAGCGGGTATGGGGCGGAGTCGCGAATACCGTTCGGAGTCACGACGGGATGGGACATCGTGACGAGTCCCTATCAGCCCGGTGGAATTGATCCCTGCAGCGTCCGCGGGCTCAAC
This sequence comes from Deltaproteobacteria bacterium, assembly GCA_032123985.1. Taxonomy (GTDB): domain Bacteria; phylum Myxococcota_A; class UBA9160; order UBA9160; family UBA4427; genus UBA4427. The sequence continues at coordinate 756 of JAQBEG010000101.1, read as the reverse complement.
GGACTCTGGTCCGGATTCGATATTCAGCCCGCGCTCGTACCCGACGTATGCATGAACTACGTCAATCTCGATCCACGCTTTCAGGACTTCAACGGAGACGGGTACCTCGACCTCATGGTGCTCGAACTCGAGGATCCCGAGGCGCTCTATCAAGGATTCATGGACTATGCGAGGAGCGACTACGACCGGGGATCGGATGCGCCGCCACTTCCCGACAACCACGCTCGCAGTGTCGCCTGGATCCAGGTACCGGATGCCGCCGCCGGTGAAAACCGTTGGGTTCGAGCCGCGGCATACGATCTTCCCAGCGTGCAATTTCAATCGCCCGGATTTGGCGGGCATTCGTATTCCTCGGCCTTGTTGCCGTTTGCGCATTCCCAACCCCATCTGCGTGCCGGTCTCGGAGCCTTCGCCATCGCCATGTGCAGGACCTCGGGTCCGCGCATCACGAACTGCGCCTCCTCGGGCAGCACGCCTTCGAGGCAAGGGTGCCTGCGGGTTCCGCCGCCGTAACACGCGGTCAAGTCGGCCCCCTCGCCGAAGGTTTGAAACGCGAAGCTGTGCACAGCGCTCGCTTCGCCCGCTGGTGTGCGCGTCAGCACGACCGCGGCCGCGGCGTCGCCGAACAGCGTTGCGATCTTGTCGGCGCTGTCGCGTCGCACGGCTTGCGGGACGTGGCGGTGGGTGTCCAGGGTGACAGCGATCGCCGAGTGGCCGAGCTGTTCTTGCACGACCTTCAGGTGCACACCTGCTTCG
>JAQBEG010000100.1:0-6654 GCA_032123985.1 Deltaproteobacteria bacterium | reverse complement strand
CCGAATGGCGTAGGAGTGACGCGGGTGACGCAGCACGTCCTCGAAACGCCTGGAAGACCTCCATTGGCGACGTCCCCCCAACCAATGAGAGAACGGTGTCTCGAAATCGGAGATCTTGTCAAATGTTGTGGAACGGGCTTGATCAAGCAGCGCTCTTCGTCCCTCCTTGAGTGTCAGCCTCGATGGGCTTTTCATCGATGAACTTTGTTCCTTCCAACACTGGCATAACAACCTGTGGGCTTCGGATTCTTCGCCATCGATTCTCGGCCATCGCCAACAACTTGAAGGCCATCGTGAGAATGTCGACCTACAGGGCTTGGCGGGCATCTCGAAGTCTGTGATCGCTGCGGGAACCGACTCGCCGAGATGCCGATGCCCGATGCCCGATGCCCGATGCACTGAAGAGTCAATCGCAGCATCGAAGCGTGCAGAGCTTGGCTCATTGCACGGTCGGCCCGAGGCCGAATCATGCCGCGATGGTGCAGGCTATTAGGCCGAAATCGGCGGCCGAATAGCGCCCGAGAGTTACCACGGCGTCACCAGGGGCCAAATTGATCAAAAAAAGACTAGGGAATTCAAGCAGTTCTGGTCGGGCCGGCGGGACTTGAACCCGCGACCTCTTGACCCCCAGTCAAGCGCGCTACCAGACTGCGCCACGGCCCGACGAGGGCGTAGGTTTAGCTCAGAACGAGGGGGGCTGTCGATGGCGATCGCGCGTGAGGCTACGCAGTTTCCCGGAGCGCTCCTCGCAACGAAACGAGTTCGCCCTTCATTTCATCGAGTGCTGCCCGAAATGAAACCCAGTCTGCGGTCGGGCCCGGAGGCCTTCCCGTATCCGGTTGCACAGGCTTCTGAAGCAAAGCGAGCGCGTCCTCAACGCCGAGTTCCTGGATGCGCTGACGTGCACCGGCGATCGTGTAGCGCTCGTCCCAGAGCAAGCGCTTCAACAGCCATACGAACTCGATGTCCCGTCGACGATAAAGTCGCTGCTTCGAACGAGATTTGGGCGGCGCCATCCAACGAAATTCGGTCTCCCAATAGCGCAGCACATGAGCCTTGACGCCCGTCAGCTTGCTGACCTCGCCGATTCGATAGTAGAGCCTATCAGTGACTTGAAGGGCGACGAATGCTTCGTAGTCGCTCGGTGAATCTTCGTCGTCTTTCACGTCGGAGGCGCGGGAGGTTTCGGAAGAAGTTTTCACTCTCTTCTTGCCCGATGTCGGTTTTCTTTTGGAATGATCCGCCGTCGATGCGCTCTTGGACATGTTTTCCCCGGCGTGTTCCTCCCGACAATGCCACGACGCACATTGAGATGCACGCAAAACTTCATCTCGGGAGCGAGAGTTATTCAGGCGGAGATGAGGGGGCGGCTAGTCGTCCCGCTCGGCCGTCCAGTCCCCGGAATCGGCCATCGCAGCTCGATCCGCATCGGTCACATCACTCTCATTGAGAACGTTCTTCAAGACCAGACTGGGTTTGAACGTGAGCACGCGGCGCGCGTCGAGCAAGATCTCCTGCCCGGTCTGGGGATTTCGACCCTTTCGCGCATTCTTCTCGCGGACGACGAAGTTCCCGAAGCCCGAGATCTTGACCTTCTCGCCGTCGGCGAGAGTCTCCTTCATGATCTCGAAGACCTTCTCCACGAGCTCCGCTGCTTCCTTTTTCGAGAAGCCGACGCGCTCATAGATCTGCTCGACGATTTCCGCCTTTGTCATCGCCCGCTCTCCCCTGAACCCACATTAGGCACGCGCATCACGCGGGCTCCAGCGGTTCTTGCGTTTCGAGCACCAATCGTTCTACGCCGAGGCCTGCGTTGCCCGAGCGGCCAGCGCGCTGAATCCCTGCGGATTTTCCAGGGCCAGCTGCGCCAGCACCTTGCGATCGATTTCGATGTCGGCCGCTTTGAGTCCGGCCATCAGACGGCTGTACGAGAGCCCATTCTGGCGAGCGGCCGCGTTGATTCGAGCAATCCAGAGCGACCGGAACTCTCGTTTGCGCTGGCGGCGATCGCGATACGCGTACTTCTCGGCCTTGTCGACGGCTTCGATGGCCACACTGTGGAGCTTGCTACGTCCACCGAAATAGCCTTTGGCTCGTTTGAGAACTTTCTTTCGTCGTTTGGCGCCCGGGACGCCCCGCTTTACTCTCGGCATCTTCTCATTCCTTCATTCAGTTTCGACGGTCGTGATTCATTTTCGCGCGTCGATCATGCTCGGTAGGCGTGCCATTTTGCCCACTCGAACTGGTTAGCTCCCTACAGACCGCGGGGAGACTTCGCGTTGCACCCGCAGACCCTAGAGATAGGGCAACAGTCTTCGCACACGCGGTGCATCGACGGCCGACACGAGGTCATGTTGACGCAGCGAACGCTTTCGTTTTGTTCGCTTCTTCGTGAGGATATGTTGCTTGTTGGCCTTGTTTCGCTTCAGCTTGCCCGTACCGGTCAGGCTGAACCGCTTGGCCGACCCACTATGGGTCTTCATTTTCGGCATCTCGAACTACTCCCTTTCTCGGCGCGCGAACGCGCCTGCGCCTATTCCAACGCTGCCGGACTCACTTCTTCGGGCGATTCGTCCGGCGATTCCGTCGTGCTGTCTACGATCACGGCTTCATCCGGAGTCTCAGAAACGACTACGGCAGTCTCTACTTCCAACCGCTTTGCTTCGGCAACCGCCTCGCGGTCTGCTACCAGAATCATCGACATGAAGCGACCTTCCATCCGCGGCGAACTTTCCATCTTCGCGATCGGACCAAGTTGCTTCACAACCTCATTGAGCTGCTCGCGCCCGCGATAGGTGTGGACCATTTCCCGGCCGCGGAACATCACCGTGACCTTCACCTTGTCGCCATCCATCAGAAACTTGCGGGCGTTGTTGAGCTTGAAGTTCAGATCGTGCTGATCAGTCCCGGGGCGTAGTTTGACCTCTTTGAGGGTCGCCGAGTGGGACTTCTTGCTCGCGGTCTTTTTCTTCTGCTCGTATTTGTACTTACCGTAATCCATGATCCGACAAACGGGCGGGCGCGATGTGGCGGCCACTTCGACAAGATCGAGGCCTCCTTCGCGCGCAACGACTAGCGCATCCTCGGGCGTCATCACGCCCAATTGCTCGCCGTCAGCACCGATGACTCGGACTTCACGGACACGAATTTGCTCATTGACCCGGGTCGTATCGCGCTCTGGAGCGACGACTCGGAACTTAGATCGAACGGATATCTGACTTTCCTCCTCAGTCCAACGGTGTCAAGCGACGTTCGGCGTTTGCAATCTGAAGTGCTCCGATGAGCGCTTCCGCCGATATCGCATCCATTGCCTGCTTTGATTTTCTTAATCGCGGGGAAACCGTTCCCCGCTCGACTTCTTCGTCTCCGATCACGAGCGTGAGCGGAATTTTCTGCTTTTCGGCATCCCTAATTCGGAATCCAAGAGTTTCGCTCCGATCGTCGACTTCCGCACGCACCCCAGCAGAAGAAAGTCCAATCTGGATCTCTCGTGCTCGAGACGCGTGCCGATCCGAGATCGGGAGCGCCAGGACCTGAAGCGGAGAGAGCCAGAACGGAAAATCGCCCCCAGTATGCTCGATATAGATCCCCATGAAACGCTCGAGAGAGCCGAGAACCGCCCTGTGCAGCATCGCGGGCTGATGTAGCTCGCCATCGCGGCCCACGTAACGGAGTCCGAAACGGCCCGGCATCGCCGTGTCGATCTGGATCGTCCCCAGCGTCCATGCGCGACCCAGCACATCGTGGAAGTCCACCTCCACTTTGGGGCCGTAAAACGCCCCATCGCCCTGCTTAATGCGGCACGGGAAGCCTGCGCCCTCCACCGCGTCGATCAGCGCCTTTTCGGCCACATCCCATTCAGCCGGCTCACCCAGGAATTGCTCGGGCCGGGTCGAGACCGCGATCTCGAAGCCATCAAAGCCGAGTTTCTGGAAGATCTCCTCGATCATGTGAAAGAAGCTCTGGATCTCCTGCGCGACCTGGTCGGGCTCACAATAGATATGGGCGTCGTCCTGGGCGAATGAACGCACGCGCGTAATGCCGTTCAGGGTTCCGCTCCGCTCGTTGCGATGAAGTCGAGAGAATTCTGCCCATCGCAGCGGCAATTCGCGATAGCTGTGCTTGGTGGTAGTGAAGAGATGACAGTGGCCCGGGCAGTTCATCGCCTTCACGCCGAGTTCTTCGCCCTCGTCAGAACCCTCGAACCAGTACATGTCATCGTAGAACTTGTCGTAGTGACCCGAGGTCTTGAAGACCTCCGAACGAAAGAGCTGCGGCGTCTGAATTTCCTGGTAGCCGTATTTCGGGTAGAGATCTCGAACGAACCGGACGAGTTCGTTGTAGAGCGCCATCCCTTTCGGCAGATAGAACGGGGATCCGGGCGCGACCGCGTCCATGTGAAAGAGTCCGAGTTCAGCACCCACACGGCGATGGTCGCGTTTCTTGGCCTCCTCGATTCGGTGTAGATGGGTCTTCAGTTCCTTAGGGGTCGCGAAGGCGGTGCCGTAAATACGTTGAAGCTTGGGTCCGGACTCATCGCCGCGGAAATAAGTGCCCGACGCGTCGAGCAGCTTCACAGCACCGATCTGGCCGGTATTCTGGACATGCGGCCCACGACAGAGATCAGCAAAGTCTCCGTGTCGAAACACGGTGATCTCATCGCCGTCCGGAATATCGGCGAGTCGCAACAACTTCAAGTCTTCGCCCTTGGACTGAAAGAGCGTGGCAGCCTCATCGCGAGTCAGGACTTCACGTCGGAAGTCGCTGCCCTCGGACAGGATCGAGTTCATTTCCTTCTCGATCCGTTCGATATCGTCAGGCGAAAAGGGCTCGTCGACCAGAAAGTCGTATTGGAACTTTTCGGAATGATCGCTGCGTCCGGCATCGACCTGCGCCGAGGGAAACAGGCGCTTCACGGCGTCCGCCATCACATGCTCCGCCGAATGTCGAATCACATCACCGCCGGCCGCGTCTCGCGTGGTCACGATCTCGAGGGCGGCGTCCTCTGTGAGGGGTCGGCGAAGGTCGATGATCTTTCCCGCGATGCGGCCGGCCAATGCAGCCTTCGCCAAGCCGGGGCCGATCTTCTCTGCGACGTCCAAGACGGTCGCACCCGATTCGAAGTCCAGCGTATTGCCATCGGGCAAAGTGACGGTAATCGAGCTCATTGGGAAATTCGGGCGGACAGGCACGGGGACGGGGACAGGCACGGGGACAAAGAAAGTCGCGCCGATGCAATGGCGGGTGCACCGTAACGCGCGTGGTTCGAAGGAGCATGCGCAGGATACAGATCCCCGCCCACGCGTCGAAACGCGGCCGGCCGGAGCGCCCGTCGTGCAGATCTTCCTTCGATGCCGATACCGGCCGCCATCACAAAACACCTCGATCCGTCGCCCCCCTCACGAGTGGAGGAGGCCTCGGGGTGAGTTTTTCAAGGGGGTTCCCCTAGCTGGTAGGCACGGGCGGAATTGAACCGCCGACCCCCGCCATGTCAAGGCGGTGCTCTAAACCCCTGAGCTACGTGCCTAAACCCAGCTAAGGCGCCGGTTTGATTAGCCTTTTAGAGAGGGCGTGTCAATTCTTTTCGAATTCACGCCCCGATCCCAGCGAAACTCAGGGCCACTTCAGCTCGATGGAGCCGAATCCGCAGCGGATTCCGGAAACCAGCGACCCGTCAGCCGAATTCGGCGACCCGCCGCATCGACACCGATCGGCTTCAGAATCAGTCGTGGGTCCTTGAATCTGGCCAGCTTTGCGAGCAACGCGTCTGGCCCAAGCGGACCCTCGACACTCAGGACCTGTCGTTCGCGCGAGAACTCGACCGTGCGAATCCGAGTCGCTCCGGTTTGTTCACGCAGGGCCTCGAGAACCAGTTCGAGCGCCTCGTAGCGCGAAAGCCCGATCAACTCGACGACCACGGCTTCTGTTGTAGCTGCGGGACGCGCAGCATCGATCAAACCCGCGCTGGCCAGAGCGTTGGTGACGCGATCGACATCCACGATGACTTCGACGACCACGACATATTCGACGGCCACCTCCGGCGCATCATTGAAGAGCACGGGGACCTCGCCTCGGTCCTCGAGAATCCGGTAACTCCTCATATAGGGCAAGACGTCATCGCCAAGCGCAGTCCGGAGTAAAGCGACCTTGTCCTCGGAAGGGCCTTCGGTGTCCGTCGGCGCGAAACCCTCTGTGGGGACCTCGACAGCGCCCTCCTCGTCCCTGGGAGCCGACTCGCCGATCAGCTCGATGGCCACGCGAGAAACTCCTTCCCAGCGCGCCCTTGCAACGGCCTCGTCGCGCGGGATCACGCGCGAACGCATGGAATCGCGAATTCCGTAGATCCCGACCGCCTCGACGCGCTGAAGCTCGGCACGAGCCGCGCCCGAGACAACGAGGACGAAAGCCCCTCCGAGCAGCGCCGCCATCGATCTCACCAGAATCCCCATCCCACCCCTCCTGTCGCTCGACCTCACGGTCAGTCGTCCTCGCATCCATCTTTGCATGCATCTTCGCATTAGAGTGCGCGCTCCGTCACGGGACGCCCAAAAAGACGATCGACCTCGCTACATAGCTTGGCCGACGGCGACACGCCGCGGATGCCACCGATGCCGAGGACGGTCTCGCTTTCGCCGGGGATCGTAATATGCAGAT
>JAQBEG010000099.1:0-5662 GCA_032123985.1 Deltaproteobacteria bacterium | reverse complement strand
GCGGCTTCACCTCCGTCGCGCCCCAGGAGAACTCGAGCTTGGCCTGGACGCCGAGTCCCTCGAAATATCGCTCGGTCAGACCCATGACTTCGGTCGCAATCCGCTTGCCCTCGAGATCCTTGGGCGTGAGAAATTCGGAGTCGTCCTTCACTGCGAGGATCCAGCGAACGGGTCCGTAATTCGGCCAGGGCGCGCGCAAGTCTGCAATCTCTGCGACATCCGCACCGGTTTCGAGAACCCAATCGTGCCCGGTCACGGCACAATCGAGCACGCCCTGTGCGACGTAACGCGCCATTTCCTGAGGGCGAATCAGGATGCACTCGAGTTCGGGATCATCTATCGATGGATAATAGGAACGACCCGAAAACCGAATGTCGTAACCCGCCTTCGCGAAGAGCTGCGCGGTCGTCTGCTGCAAACTGCCTTTGGGCAATCCGATCCTAAGCATCGGTTGCTTACTCATTTCTTATAGACCTCGTCAGGATCGAAGACTTGAACGCCAACGTCCTCGATGGCACCGCCGTCGATGCGCCGGAAGAAGCAATTCTGCTTGCCCGTGTGGCAGGCCGCCCCGCCAATCTGCTCGACCCGCAACACCAGGGCGTCGCCGTCGCAGTCGACATATATGCCCTTCAGCTTCTGTACGTTCCCGCTCTCCTCGCCCTTGTGCCAGTACTTCTGTCGAGACCTGCTCCAATAGACGACCTCGCCGAGTTCGAGCGTCCGCCGCAGTGATTCCTCGTTCATGTAGGCGACCATCAGGATCTCTCCACTCGTGTCATCCTGGGCGATCGCAGCGACGAGGCCGTCGCCTTTTGCGAAATCGATGATGGAGACGGGGTCGCCGTCTCGAGATGTGTCTTCGGGATTCATGCTGGATTCCAGCGGCAAAATTTGACCGCAATATTGACGGAGGAGGACCGCCGGGGGCGATGAGGCTAACTGTCCCTAAGTGCGCCCGCCAGAAGCGAATGAATCGCGTCGAGGTCGGCCCATTTCCCCCCACGGGCGTAGCGAGTATCGCGGGCGTTTCGTTTGCCCGTCTGAACGACTTCGGATGTCAGGATTTGGCGCGAGACCAGCCACGCCAGAAGATTGTCGAACGTCGAGGCGGCGAGGGCCTCTCCGCGCCGAACTTCCCCGAGAATGGCTGCACTCTCGAATGCGAGCTGCGCCTCCTTGATGATGCCGCTACGGAGCAGGCCGTCACTCTTCGAGTCCATCCAAGACAGCAGAACACGAACGATCGTGTCGTAACACTCGATGACCCCTCGCGTTTGTTCCGCGAGCATCGAAAGCGGCGCCTTCCCAGCTGGCGTGGCGACATAACGCCCATCCTCGCTCGAAACCCAGCCAACGCTCTCGAAATGCTCCAACAGTGCCTCGCCGCGACTGAAGTAGAGCTCGCGCGAGGCGTAGTACTCGCGATAGAAAACGTCGATCCAGAATTCGAGTTCTTCCCGGACGAGGCTCTGCTCGAGACCGGCGAGCCCGGCGCGCGCGAGGATGCTCGGGATCACGAGAAAATGCGCGATCGAGTTTCGGTAGAGATCCAACGCGCGCCGTCGATTCTCGTCGAAGTAGATGATCTCACCGCGATGGTCGAGTCGGGAATGGATCAGATCACTCCGCTCGAGAAATCCGATCGCCTCGCGCAAGTCGCCCAAATTCCTCTCGAAAGCGGGCGTGAGCCGAACGCCCTGGAGCTTGAGCAAAGCCGCCACGTCTTGCATTCCCGCGACCAGGCGCTCGCGCAGCAATCCTGAATTCGGTCCGCCCATCAGAACGACCGCGGCAACCGAGGTCGCGTTCGCCACGGTGGCCCAACCGATTCGTTCGACGAGCGAATGGCCGAGGTCATTAACGAAGTCGCGCTTGCGACCTTCCAGGTCCTCGCGTACCTCGGGCGAATCGATCTGTCCGCGTTGGAGCGCCTCGAACTGACCACGCTGATTCCCGAGCGCGCCGGCCAGCGAGATGGGCTCACCGAAGCTGATGTGCACCGAGCCAAATTTCCTCTGAAGATATTTTCGCGCGCGCAGCAGACCGAGCATGCTCTCTTTCGACTTTTTGCCCCCGCCGAGTTCCTCGATCATGCCCGATTCCTCGACGAGCCGTTCGTAACTGATCGCGATCGGTACGAAGAAGAGGTCGCGACGCCGACTCTCGAGAAACGCATCGACGTCCCAACTCAGCATGCCGAGTCGCGGCGCAAGGGTTTTGCCGGTCCGCGAGCGCCCACCCTCGATGAAGAATTCCTGAGTGAACCCCTCGCGAACGAGATATCCAACGTAGGCGCGAAACACCTCCTTGTAGAGCGGGTCGTCGAACGACTTGCGCAGATAGAACGCGCCCATTTGCCGGAAGATGTACCCGAAAGGGCCGAAAGCCATGTTGTCGCGTGCCGCGATATGCGGTGGAACGAGATAGTTTTGATAGAAAAGCCATGAGAGGAGTAGGAAATCAAAATACGATCGATGGCTCGGCACGAGAACGATGGGATGTCGTTTCGCGTCTTCCGCAATCTCCGCCAGGCGATGGACTTCGATCGACGCAAAGAGTCGCTTCGCGAGCCCTCCGACAGCCCAGGCACCAAGCGCCATCCAAATCGAACTCATACTGGCCGAGATCTCGCGGAAGAGCTTCTCGACCTCGCGTTCTGCCTTCTCCGGAGATCCACCATCCGCACTCGCACGCACAGCCATTGCCGAACGCACCCCGGAATCCGTGAGCACCTCGCGGAGAACACGCCAGCGCGGCTTGAGAGCCGGACCTTCCACACCCCGTTCTTCACGGTAGAGATGAATCAAGATCGCACGGCGAATTTTTCGTGCGATACGCTCGTAATCCTCGTCGGGCGTCACCCGCGCGAACAGACCCACATCGATCTCGCCACCGACCTTCACCGTCAGGCTTCGATAGGTCGAGAGGAAACGCGCGACCTTTGCGAAATCTGACGGGCGTGTGAGTGATCCGTAATCGACGTTGAGAAAACGGTTCTCGCTGCGCGGGCCCTTTCGCCAGAAGATCGCCAACGGAACAACGAAGACTTCATGATCCGAGGGGCCTGATGGATCCGCAGCCCCATCCCGAATCGAACGCACGACTTCACCCAGGAGATTCAGTTCATCGGCACGAATGCCACGCTTTCGGCTGCGAAGAAAGGTTTTGAGCCGCTGTGTGCGCAGAAAAAGGAAAAGACTATGTCCCGCCCGAACCTCAGCGCGAACCACGTCCCGGTCCTCGCTGTGTTCGACCTCGCGCGGTCGACCCCGGCGCAGCTTCAGCATCATCGGGACGACCTGGCGAAGCGGACGGTAATAATGGAAGTGGGTCGAGTTCGCGAACGTCGAAAGCCGCAGCCCGTGGCGAAGGAAAAGCGTATTGAAGAGAAAGTAGTCGAGACGACTCGAATAGCGCATCACGTAGACGACGCTGCCGCGAGCTTCGAGCGCTTTCAAACGCTCTACGACATCGTCATCGAGCGAGAAATGCCGAAAGTACCGCCGAGCGAATGAACGGAAGAGGAAATTGAATCTCTCGGCCATCGCCGACGGGTTGATTGCGTCAGTGACTGCTTCGTTCGTATCTGGCACGTCGGACATCATCACCCAAGATACAGAGGCGCTTCACAGCCAGCAACGCAAAGGGCCGAAGGGCGCGTAAATCCCGCTGCCCTTCGGCCCTCCGATCTGATTGCCGACAACTCTACTCCGGGAGCAGAATCTCTCCGGCGGTCATTCCCGCGGCGATCTCGGCCGCTGTCCACAGCCCACCGTCTGCTTCCTTCGTCACGCCAGGTGCCGTCACGACGCGCATCTCGGCGACGCGACCGCCACCGGCCAGGAACGTCTTCCCCGTGATGTCTTTCGACAGGTCGCTTGCGAGATACACCATCAGCGGGGACACGAGTTTCGGATCGTATTTGTCCGCAGCCGTCTGACTATCGAATCCGGGCAAATCCTCGGTCAGTCGCGTATGCGCAACCGGAGCCAGAATGTGACATCGGATGGCATATTTCTGGCCTTCGAGGGCAAGGCATCGCGTGAATCCAGCGATGCCGGCTTTCGCCGCGCCGTAATTGCACTGTCCGAAATTTCCGTTCAGACCACTCGTCGAAGACGTGTTGATGATGACACCGCCCTGCCCGCGCTCCTTCATGTGCACGAAGATCGGCCGGGTGACGCAGTAGGTCCCCTTCAGATGCACGGCGATGACGGGATCCCAAAGATCTTCGGTCGTATTGGCAAAGCTCTTGTCACGGAGGATGCCCGCGTTGTTGATCAAGACATCGACCTGTCCAAACGCGTCCAGTGCGGTCTTGAGAATGTTCTCGCCGCCTTCGACAGTCGCGACGTTGTCATAGTTCGGGACCGCCTCACCGCCGGCGGCCTTGATTTGATCCACGACCTGATCGGCCATCGCCGAGCCCGCGCCCGAGCCGTCGCGTGCGCCTCCAAGATCGTTGACGACGACCGCCGCGCCCTCGGCCGCGAGCGCCAGAGCATGCTCACGGCCAAGTCCCCCACCCGCACCCGTCACGACAGCGATCTTTCCATCCAACAAACCCATTTCGTTCTCCCTACTCGGACGCAATCCAAGTCCTTCGCGAACTCTGAGTTCGCGCGTAATTAGCCCCCCGATTCATTCGTTCACAGGGGGATCCGGACGGTAGCGGAGTGCCTGTGACGTCCCAAGGCCATCCTCAGGTCATGGCGATCGCGATCAGGGGAAGCACAGCTGTCTTCAGGAGAAGAGGATCGTGCGCAATTCCGCGAATTTTTCGAAGCCGAGTTCGCCGTAGAGCGCCGAAGCGCGTTCGTTCCCCTCGACCACTGCGAGTTGGACGTGAGAGGCGCCCGAGGCGAACGCTTCCCGCACGATCGAATCCATTCCGCGTCGGGCAAATCCGCGACGCCGGGCCTCGGGCCACGTATACACGCCCTGAATCAGCCATCCTTCGGGTCGACGCACATCTGCGTAGCCAACAAAAACGGTGCGCCCGGCATCGGACACGATTCGCGCCCGCGAGATCCGGCTCTCAACCCAACGACGAAAACCGGCTGGATCTCCCTCGGCGGGGTCGGGTCGATCCTCCTCCCAAAGACTGGCTCGCGCCGCAAAGACCAGCTCTTCGAGATCATCCATCCGGGCGGGTCGCGCGACGCCCGGCAGGGAAGGCTCTGCGGCGACCATACGATCCGGCATCAGTCTAAAGGCGATCTCGATGCGATCGATCGTCGCCCGCCGGCCCAACGCTTCGAAGCTCTTCCAGGCTTGTCCGACCAATCGCCGTTCGCTCTTCATGAGACCGCTCGGCACCCGCATCAAATAGGGCAGCAAGGTCTCGAGTACGTGCTCGGACATTCCCCAGGAGATCGCGACGCTGGGTCTCGAGATTGCGACGCCAATGAGGCGGTCGCCCTCGAAGCCGCCATAGATCTGGGCTGGCATTTCGCCCGGTTGCGAAACTCTGCCGAGCTTCTCGACAAAATCGATCAGGACCAGATTCTGATCGGCATTGGCGAGCAGGTATTCGAGAGTGGGCACCCGGTCGTCGTCTCGCAGAAGTCGTGCGCGTATGCCCTCGCTCATCGTCCGCGGCCTAATTTCCCAGGACCACCAGGACGTCGCCCTCTTCGACGGCCTGTCCCTCCTGGAC
>JAQBEG010000098.1:0-3433 GCA_032123985.1 Deltaproteobacteria bacterium | reverse complement strand
TCTTTCAATTGCGCAACACATAGGTTAACACCCTGTGGCGTCGGGGATTGGGCGCTTTTGAGCTTGAGCTCGGGTCTGCATAATATTGAAGGGGAAGGGGTAGTCGATGGATGTTTCCCGGCATGACATCGTCATCGTCGGTGGTGGCGGGGCGGGTCTTCGAGCGGCAATCGAAGCCGCCACGAATTATCCGACCGCGTCGATCGCCCTCGTCTCGAAGGTCTATCCGATGCGAAGCCATACCGTGTCCGCGGAAGGCGGCGCGGCGGCAATCGCGCGCGAAGACGACAGCCTAGAACTTCACGGATACGACACCGTCAAAGGGTCGGACTTCCTCGGCGACCAGGACGCCATCCAATATTTCGTCGAGCGCGCGCCCAAGGAACTCGCGCTGCTCGAGAACTGGGGTTGTCCATTTTCCCGAAACGAAGACGGCACGGTCGCGACCCGCGCGTTTGGCGGGATGACGACGAAGCGAACGTGGTATGCGGCCGACAAGATCGGCTTTCACATGCTGCACGCGCTCTTTCAGCATTCGATGCGCTTCAAGAACATCGTTCGCTACGACGAGTATTTCGTTTCGAAGCTGCTCGTCGAGAACGGAACCTGCCAAGGCGTCGCCGCTCTCGATATTCGAACAGGCAATTACTCTGCCATCGTCGGTCGTGCGGTCATCCTGACGACAGGCGGCGGCGGCAAGATCTTCCCCTTCACGACGAACGGGACCATCAAGACGGCTGACGGCATGGCGCTCGCCTACCGCGCGGGCGTCCCACTGAAGGACATGGAGTTCGTCCAATACCATCCGACCGGTCTTCCCGGCACGGGCATCCTGATTACGGAGGCGACTCGCGGTGAGGGCGGTTATCTCCGCAATTCCAAGGGTGAACGCTTCCTCGTCGAGTACGACTACGGCGTGGGCAACAAGGCCGAACTCGGTCCGCGAGATATGATCTCGCGCGCGATCGTGCAGGAGATCGAGGCGGGTCGCGGTTTCTCGGGTGCCTACGGTGAATACGTCCATCTCGACCTGACGCATCTCGGCGAAGAGAAGATCAATTTCCGACTGCCCTTCGTACGCGAGCTGGCGAAGGTCTACGTCGGCGTCGATCCTGTGACGCATCCGATTCCGATTCGTCCCGTCGTCCACTACATGATGGGTGGCGTCGATACCGATATCCACGGTGCGACCGAGATGCCGGGGCTCTATGCCGCTGGTGAGGTCGCCTGCGTGTCGATCAACGGCGCCAACCGGCTCGGCTCGAATTCATTGACCGAGTGTCTCGTCTTTGGGGCTGCGGCCGCGAACCATGCGATGGAATTCGCCAAGGGCTCCTCCGACCTCAACGAAACCGTCCTGCGCGCCCAGGTCGAAGAGGAAGCCGGGCGGGTCGAGAACCTGCGCGGTCGCAAGAAGGGCGGCGAGAAGATCTCCGAGATCCGTCGCGAGCTGAACAGCGTGATGGAATCGGCCTGCGGCGTTTATCGCCAGCAAGATACGATGCACGCCGGTGTCATCGCCACGGCGCAGCTGCGCGGTCGGGTCGCCGATCTGCGACTCGAGGACGAGAGCAAGGTCTTCAATACCGAACTCATCACGGCCCTCGAACTCGCCAACATGGTCGAAGTCGCCGAGACCCTCGCGGTCTCCGCGGCGCATCGCAAAGAATCTCGCGGGGCCCATACCTGCAAAGACTTCACGACCCGGAACGACCAGGATTATCTCTACCACACGATGGCGCACCACGATCCCGCCGGTCCTCGGCTCGGCAAGAAGGACGTTGTGCTCGGGAAGTGGACGCCGGAGGATCGGAAGTACTGATGGCTGTCAACACCACGGAAAGAACGATCGTCATCACGCGGTTCGACCCCGATCGGGACGAGAAGCCGCGCAAGCAGGAATATACGGTTCCGTGCGAAGACAACTGGAAAGTCCTCGACGCAGTCAACTTCATCAAGGACGAGATCGACGGCACCGTTTCGCATCGCTGGTCCTGCCGGATGGCCGTCTGCGGTTCTTGCGGGATGATGGTGAACGGCGAGCCGAAGCTCACCTGCAAGACCTCGATCAATGACTACGGCGATCGCGTCGACATCGAACCGCTCGCGAACTTCCCGATCATCCGGGATCTCGTTGTCGAGCTCGACGGCTTCATGCACAAATTCGAATCGGTGAAGCCCTGGATCATCCGGGCCAAAGAAGCCGCAGAAGACAAGGCTGTTCGCCACCCCGAGAAGGACACGTTCAACCAGAGCGCCGCTGAACTCGCCAATTTCAAACAATTCAGCATGTGTATCAACTGCATGCTTTGTTATTCGGCCTGTCCCGTCGTCGCGAACGAGCCCGACTTCCTCGGTCCCGCAGCCATCGCTCTTGGCCATCGATACAACCTCGATAGCCGCGACGAAGGAACCGAAGAGCGACTCGAAATCTTTCGCGGTGAAGGGACGGTCTTCAGCTGCTCCTACGCCAACGAATGCAGCGAGGTCTGTCCCAAAAATGTCGACCCCGCCGCCGCTATCAACCAGGCGAAGTTCGGAGCCGTGATCGATTGGGCGAAGGGCCTCGTCCTTCCCCGAGGAGGCACACAGTAATGGCCGGTCCGTCCAATCCCCATGCGATGGCGCCGCCCAAGCCGGGCCGAACACGCACCGCGCCGCCGCAGATGCCTGCCAGCTGGTGGGGTTCCAGGCGAATCCGCACCTATCTGCTCTTCGATGCGACCGGAATCGTCTACTTCCTGATCAGCTTCCTCGCGATTGGCCTCATCGGCGCCCTCGGCGACGGTCCCATCGCCTGGCAGGCCGCACTCGACCGACTCGAGAATCCGCTCTACATCGCGTTCCACCTTCTCTGTCTGATCTCCGTCATCTTCGTCGCCGTACGATTCTTCAGGCTCTTCCCAAAAGCCCAGCCCCCGATGATGGGCCCGCTCAAGCCGCCGCCGGCCGCCGTCATTCAAGCCACTCTCTACGTCATCTGGATCGGAATCACGGCCCTCATGACAGCCATTCTGGCGGGGGTGCTCTTTTAATGCGTGCTCTACTTCTCAAGCTGGAACCCATTATCTGGTTGCTATTCGGCCAGGGAATCCTGATTGGAACGATGCTGCTGACTGGTTGGATCCTGGTCGTCGGCCTGCTCGTCCCAATGGGCATCGTCGATCCTTCGGCTCTCTCGTACCCACGCGCGCACGGACTGGCCACGTCCTGGCTGTTTGGTGTGCTGCCGATTGGACAGCTCGTCCTGGCAGCACTGCTCATCCTGCCATTGTGGAAGGGAGCGCATCATGTTCGATCTCTACTGATCGACTTTGGTGGCGGCGAGCGCGACGGTGTCGTCGGGAGCCTGTTGTACGGCATTGCGCTCGTTGGCAGCGTGATGGCGATCCTGGCGGTGGTGCGGCTCTAGCCCCGATGCTTCATTGCGGGG
>JAQBEG010000097.1:0-3503 GCA_032123985.1 Deltaproteobacteria bacterium | reverse complement strand
CTTCATCGAGTTCATGGACGTGGGCACGCGCAATCAATGGCGAATGGAAGAAGTCGTCGGCGGCGCTGAGATCATCGAGCGCATCGACGCTGTACTTCCGGTCGAGCCCGTCGAACCTGGATATGCCGGCGAGGTGGCACGTCGTTGGCGTTACCGAGACGGCGGTGGCGAGATCGGTTTCATCACGAGCGTCTCGTCGCCATTTTGCGGCGGCTGCACGCGTGCGCGCCTAACGACCGAAGGAGCTTTTGTGACCTGTCTCTTCGCCGAGGGCGGCGTCGATCTGCGCGGGCCGATGCGCGCGGGCGCCGACGATGACGCTCTTCGCGAACTCATCGCATCGACCTGGACGAATCGCCGCGATCGCTACAGCGAAGAGCGTCAGGAACTGCTGCAGATCGAAGGGTCAGGAGAGCGTCGCAGAGATCGCGTGGAGATGTACCAGATCGGGGGCTAACACGTTTTTTCCTGTAGGCCCCCTTATGCGAGTCCCCGAGGCCCGCGTTGGCACGCCGAATCCATATGCGAAGTAACAGCTCGATTCGCACACACCGATTCCGGGTCGCACTTGTCGGTGCACTTGGGCTGGCGATGGCCTTTGCCTTTCTTGCTATTCCTACGTCCGAGGTTCACGTACTCACGCTTGTCCATTCCGCGGATCCATCGAGAACGATCGCGGTGGCGCTCCAGACGGCCCTCCAACGCGGGGGTGGCCGCGTCGTCATGGCGCCCCTCGTGGCCGATGCCGTCGTTATGACGTCCCCGCAGGTCCCTGGCGGTGACTCAGCAATCTGGGAGTTTCTCCTGACCAAGCATGCGTCTGTCTCGGCATACCACGATGCGACGCAACAACCCGACTACGCTGCGGCACGCGAGCAAGCGGCTGAGGTCCTTGCTTACGGGTTCCAGCGTATGGACGTCGCCCTGGCGGTCATACCCGTAGCGCTGAAAGTGATTGGCGCGTTGCAGGCTCTCGTCGGCGCCGCCGTCGACCTCGACACGGTCCATGAGGGCACCGGTCACATCGACACGGTCACGGTCCGTGGTCAGTCCGCACCTGTCGATATGTCGGGCTACGCCGCACACCTCAAGGCCGAGGCGAATAAGCCGTTCGTCATGGTCAATCTCATCCAGTCTTCGACCACGCCAGAGGGCCAGACGGCTGTCGTCCGCTACAGGAACCGCTTCTTGAAGTTCGCGATGGGGCACGGCGTTCACGCAATCCACGGCGGCGGAGTCGTTTCGCTAGGCGCCTCATCAGGCACGCAATCCCACAAGTTCGAGCGGATCATGTTGGTCCACTACCCGACCCGCGAGCTGTTCATCAAGATGTCACGAAGTAAGTACTTTCAGCACTCGCTCGACGACAAGATGGCGTCGGTGGTCGACACGCAAGCCTTTATCGCGCTGTACACCGATCCGTGACCGGCTGTACACGCGTCGGCACATTTCTCCCCGGAAAGGGCCGGAGTGCCCCCGCGAGGCCCAATGGTAAGAATGTTCGCTAGCGGCGGTATGGAAAAGGCTGCTTAAAACACCTATCCCCTGCAGATTCCCGGCTCGCCGACATTCGGGCCCTGGATCTATTGTGCCCCCCGTCGTTGATGTCACTGAGTCGATAGGTGAAGCTTTTGCCTCAGAGTGGGGAATCGGAAGAGAATGCCTGAGATTCGAGCATTCCTGAGACGTAGATGAAGAAGGAGCGTGAAGCAATGGACCTGCGCAGTGCCACCTTTGTGACTTTGTGTGTCTTTCTGAGTTTCGGCTGTGCCAGCGCCAAGTTGACCGTCATCAAGCCGCTGCCTGCGCCCGAAGAAAAGGTCACGCTCTCGATTGAGCAATCGCCACAGATTACCCCGGACCAAGTCGGCAATTTTCGCACGATCTTGACCTCTCGACTCAGGGAAAGCGGCGTCTCGGTCGTAGTCGAAAATTCACCCGACGTTCACGACGTGACGAGCGACATTGCGAAATTCAATCCAGGTAGCCGAGCGCTCCGCTATTGGATCGGCTTTGGTGCGGGACGCGGTTCGCTCGACACCACATGGACGGTCCGTGACGACTCTTCCGAGCCTATCGGCATCTGCCAGATCGTGGGCAGTATCACGATGGGCGTGTTTGGCGGGAACTGGAACGCTGTGCTGGAGAAGGTCGGCGATCGCTTGGGGCAGTGCCTGCGAGGAGAGATGTGACGCACCGGTCGAGTCACTCGACGCTGTTTGTCGCGGTACTGACCTCGTTCGGGCTCCTGGGCTGCGCGACGATTTTCGGCTCGACGTCGCAGGTGGTCACAGTTGAAACGGATCCCGTTGGCGCGCAGGTCGTGGATTATCCTTCGGGAGATTCTTTCGTGACTCCGGTCAAGCTCGAGCTATCCAAGCGGGAATCCCATCGGATCGTCATTTCCAAGGTTGGCTACCGAACGGTCGAGTTCGCATTACGAAGAGAGGTCCAGCCTCACTGGTGGGTGATGGGTGCTTTCACGCTGGGGTTGAGCATTGCGATCGATGCTATGACGGGAGCGTTAGTCGACATCACTCCGGACTACATCTATCTACCGCTCGAACCGGAATAGCCCCGAAAGGGGCTGGAGTGCCCCCGTGAGGCCTATTGGACAGAATGTTTCGTTTGCGGCGGCGGAGAAAATTCCTCTTAAACGTCTTATACCCGGTCATAGCCGAGGACATGTTGGTCGTACTCGTTTCTGTACAGGGGCGAACGGTCGTCCTTGTGTTCGAGCCAACGCATATGATCGGAGTTGAAGGCGAATGTGGGCACATTGACCTCTATTCCGAGGAACGGGTCGAATGCCCTAGACGGGGCTGACGCGCCTCGTCCGCAGCCCGCAAAGAGCCGCACTTGGGACCACGCAGTAGCCCGCCCAGAACCTTCGGACCCGAAACACTGGGCTTTCACTGGAACACCGTCTCGTGGGACCGCGGTGGGGACGATTCCAAGAGCCGACGAAAACCCTCAACAACCGAAAATATCGGCGGGCGCACCGGGTCACATAGAAGAGCGGGCGGCGAATGTGACGGGAAATTCTTTACAAGGCCGACCATCACGAACCGCCTGAAACGAACGACTGATGGGGTTGATGTTTCCGCATCGACCGTAACCGGCACGCCGCTCCACCAGATCGACCAACTGCCCGGAATTGCTAGGTTGCCCGCCTTGTACCAGATCGGGGGCTAGCACGGCTTCTCCTATGACTTCCGCCTACGTGGTCGAACCGCCCGGACGGTCTTGGCGGGCGGAACGCGAAGGCGAACCGGGGGCAGGCCTATGACGCCCGCGCTGTGACGGCGCTTTCGACTTCCGTGGGCGCACCACTGAGCATGACGGCGCCGAGGGCATAGGTCGCCATGCCGACGAGCAGGCAGGCCGAGAATCCGATCGACATCGAGATCAGGACCGCGAGCACGGAGCCGAGGACCGACATGCCCCCGTTCACCGCCCAGGCCCATGAGACCAGCTCTGGAGAAATCCGGCCCGCGAAGCGC
>JAQBEG010000096.1:0-5001 GCA_032123985.1 Deltaproteobacteria bacterium | reverse complement strand
GCTCGATGATCCCCCGAATTCTTCCGCTGAAGGCGTTGCTCTGGTCGCCGGTGCGGACCTGCTGATCGAGGATCTGCCTTCGGACGCATATGATCGACAGGCGTTGCGCAGACGTCACCCCGGTCTCGTGATTCTCTCGGTCACGCCCTTTGGACTAACAGGTCCGATGGCGAATCGTCCGGCCACTGATTTTACGATTCAGGCGGAGTCCGGTTCGATCGGAGCCCGAGGACGTCCCGGTCGGGAGCCCTACCAGGCTGGCGGTGGCGTAGCGGCGTGGACAGGAGGCTGCTTTGCAGCGG
This sequence comes from Deltaproteobacteria bacterium, assembly GCA_032123985.1. Lineage (GTDB taxonomy): Bacteria > Myxococcota_A > UBA9160 > UBA9160 > UBA4427 > UBA4427. The sequence continues at coordinate 4,699 of JAQBEG010000096.1, read as the reverse complement.
TCGCGGCCCTGGCCGCGATCCGTGGCGCCCGCGAGACGGGGCAGGGTGAGCATATCGATTTCTCGTTGCACGAAGTGACTGCGCTGGTCACGAATTGTTATATCGATCTGATGTGGGGGATTCTGGGGCGGCCGCCCGCGTTGGGTTCGCTGCCCAACATCGAAACGCCGTCGATCGAGCCCACGCGAGACGGCTTCGTTGGCTTTACCACTTATTCGGCCCAGCAGATGTCTGACTTTCTGTTAATGATCGAGCGCCCCGATCTTCGTGAGTCCGGGGAGTTTGATCAGTTCGTTCAACGGCTGGGGCATCTCGAGGAGTGGGAGGAAGTCGTCCACGCCTACACCCGCGAGCATACAACCAGCGAGATCATCGAACTGGCCCAGATGCTTCGGATCCCCGTCGCACCCATCTGTAATGGTCAGACCGTGCGCGAGCAGGAACAGTTGAAGGCGCGAGGTGTGTTCATCGAGGATCCGTCAGGCGGCTTCGAGCGGCCGGTCCCGCCTTATCGGATCGACGGCGAGGCCCCGGCGGCTCCTCGTCGCGCGCCGGCGCTCGGTGAGCATCAGGGGCAGATCGAATCTCGTAGTCCGGATCGACCGCAGCACGACGGGAAAGTCCGACTGCCTCTGGAAGGCATGCGCATCGTCGACACGACGACGTGGTGGGCGGGGCCGATCGCCACCCAGTCGCTTGCGATGCTAGGCGCCGAAGTCATTCACGTCGAATCCATTCAGAAGATGGACGGAGGACGAATCGTCGGTGGCACCTTCTCTGCTCAGCATGAGAAATGGTGGGAGTGCAGCTTCATCTTCTTGTCGGCCAACTCGAACAAACGCGGGCTGACGTTGGACCTATCCGATCCGAGGGGGATGACGATCTTTGAATCACTGATTGCGGATGCCGACGCAATTGTGGAGAACTTCAGCCCACGTGTGATGGATGCATTCGGAGTCTCGTGGGAGAAGATTCGGGCACTCAATCCGCGCTGTCATTACGTCCGCATGCCGGCCTTCGGTCTCGATGGGCCCTGGCGAGAACATGTGGGCTTTGCCGCCACGATGGAACAGATGGCGGGTCTCTCCTGGCTGACCGGGCACGTCGACGATCAGCCGCGAATTCAGCGCGGTCCGTGCGACCCGCTGGCAGGCATGCATGCGGCGTTCGCGCTGCTCGTCGCGATGTTCGAGCGGGATGAAAGCGGTCGCGGCCACTTCGTCGAATGCTCGATGCTCGAAGCGGCGTTGAACGTGACCGCCGAGCAAGTGATCGAATACACCGCGCACGGGCACCTCATGCAGCGCCAGGGAAACCGCAGCCCCGAGGCTGCGCCCCAGGGCCTGTATGCATGCAGCGGTCATCACGTTTCAGACAATCCGATGTGGATCGCGCTTTCGGTGGTGACCGAAGCGCAGTGGGAAGCGCTCGTGACTTGGCTCGAGCATCCCAGTTGGACGAAGCAGATCGGTGCCGACCTCTTGTCGCGGCGCGGACAGCAGGACGTTCTCGACGAGGGGCTACGGCGAACCTTCGCGGAGCGCGATCGTGATGTGTGCGTCGCGGAATTGATCGCCGTCGGCGTACCCGCGGCCCCCGTCGTCGATCCGCGCACACTCGCCGGACATTCGCAGATGGTCGCACGCGGCTTCATGGAAGAAGTAGAGCATCCGATCGTCGGGCGTCAGGTGACGATGAGCGCGCCGTTTCGTTTTGAAAGTGTCGAGCGCTGGCTGCACTGCGCGGCACCGGTACTGGGTCAGCACAACTCTGAAATTCTACGTGAGCTGGGCTACGCCGAAGACGAGATCGCGAATCTGGTTGCGGCGAAAGTGATTGGCGACTGGCCAGAAGGTCTATGAACGGTTCGAACTCGATGGCGCCAGGGATTTCGGTCACAGTTGGCTACAGGTAGGTCGAGTCCCGGCAGGGGCGGCGAGGGTCTGAGGAGCCGGATAGGATATGGATGCACCTGTGGGCTGCCATCAGGCCGGCGGGAATGGCGGCTCGAACACAACCGAAGGGATTCTGACGATGAGCTATGCCGAGTCACGGCGCATCATCGATGTCGATAGCCATGTAATCGAACTCGATGATCTCCTGCATAATCAAGAAGGAACATCGGATCCGATCCGGAAATTCGAAGCCACGATGACCGACTGCGATCAGAAGACCATGGATGCCTTCTACTATGGAAACATGGCCGACCGGTTGGGCTTGCCGCTGTAGTCGAGCATTGCGAGCTGCGAGCGCCTCGTGCCCTCCGTGTGCTGGCAAACGCAATAGACTCGGTATCAAGGAGCTGCCCATTGTCGATTGATCCCCGTGCGCCCATCCTCGTAGGAGCCGGTCAGTTCATGCAGAGAGTTTCGGCCGAATTTTCGTCGAATCCCTTTGCTCAGACGGATCCGAAGTTGCTCGAGCCTCTCGGAATGATGGAGCAGGCGGCACGGAGAGCAGCCGACGACGCAGGTTGTCCCGCATTGTTGTCTCAACTCGATTCCATTCGTGTGCCGAGGGGCCTTTGGCCCTATTCGAATCCTGCTCATACCCTTAGTGAGCGATTGGGGGTGCCGGAAGCAGAGACCGTACTCGCGCCGATCAGCGGAAACATGGTTCAGCGAATGTTGACGGATGGCGCCCGTGAGATCGCCGAAGGGTTACGCGATGCAGTGTTGATCGTGGGCGCAGAGGCAGAGCACAGCAAACGGCGCGCGAAGCGTGCCGGCCGCGAGCTCAATTGGAGTGAGCCTGCGGCGCCCGCTCCCGATCGCGACTTCGATGAGCAAGAAACCTGGATTACGCCCGAAGAAGTGGAGGCTGGCCTCGCGCATCCGGCAGCCATTTTTTCTTTGTACGAGAATGCCCGACGCTATGCAAAGGGCGAGACGCTCGACGAGAATCGGGACCTCATCGCTCGGCTCTGGCACGGCTTCGCAAAGGTGGCCGAGGGTAATCCGTACGCGTGGACTCGGCATGCGCCGAGCGTTGCGACGATCCGCGACGAGACGTCCGACAATAAGATGAACGCCTATCCCTATACCAAAAGATTGTGTTCGAACATGGTCGTCGATCTTGGTGCAGCGGTCATCTTGTGTTCAGCCGAGTTGGCCGAGCGACTTGGGGTTACGCGTGATCGGTGGGTGTTCCTTCACGCTGCGACGGATTGCAAGGCGACGCCTCTGTTATCCAATCGCATTGACTTTTTGCGTGTGCCCGGATTGGATCTCGCGGGGACGCGCGCGCTCGAGCTTTCAGGGCTGAAGGCCAATGACATTGCACATGTCGATCTTTACAGCTGTTTTCCGGCGGCCGTTCAAGTTGCTGCGGAAGCGCTAGGTCTGCCGTTCGACCGACCCCTTACAATGACGGGTGGGCTCGCGTACTCGGGCGGACCCTTCAATAGCTACGTGCTCCACGCCCTGGCGACGGCGATGGCGAGACTGCGCGACGATCCGGGTAGCCATGCGCTGGTGAGCTCGGTCGGAGGTTCGTTCGCGAAGCACGCATTTGGCATCTACTCGACCGAGCCACCCCGTGCTGGCTTTCAGTATGCCGATCTAGATACAGAGGCTGAAGGGCTACCGCGCCGGGAGTTTGTGGGGAATTGTGAAGGTGAGGCGACGATCGAGACCTATGCGCTGCGCTATCACGAGGGTGTGCCATCGTACGCCAGTATTTCCTGTCTGCTCGATGATGGCCGTCGAACCTGGATCAAGTGTGTCGATGCGAATGTGTTGGCGCGGATGCTCGTACGGGAAGCTTGTGGTCGCCGCATCAGCATCAAATGCGGTGAGTTGGTGGGGCTGTAGCGGCGGGAGCCGGAGTTCTTGACATCGGTCTCTCGGAAACCCTAGTGTTCGTCGCTCAGATAAATCATGCGCTCGTAGGGAGATATTTCATGTCGACGATCAGGTTCAGTTCAGCCCGTGGCCGGCGCATTCGTGCATTTCTGGTCGGAGCGACGCTCGTTGGTCTTGTTTCGGGAAGTGCCGGTGCTGCCGACAGCCCGAATATCCTCGTTCTCTGGGGAGACGACATTGGGATTACGAACATCAGCTCCTATGGCGACGGTATCATGGGCTATCGAACGCCCAATATCGATCGGATCGCCGACGAGGGCATGCGCTTCACCGACTACTATGGCGACCAGAGCTGTACCGCCGGCCGATCGAGCTTCATTACTGGGCAGAGCGGCCTTCGGACTGGACTAACCAAGGTGGGCCTACCCGGATCCGACATGGGGCTGATGGATCGTGACCTGACGATCGCCGAGGTTCTAAAGGCAAAGGGCTACAACACGGGCCAGTTCGGCAAGAATCATTTCGGGGACAAGGACGAGTTCCTTCCGACGAATCATGGCTTCGATGAGTTCTTCGGCAATCTCTATCATCTGAACGCAGAAGAAGAGCCCGAGGACATCGACTATCCGAAAGATCCTGACTTCAAGAAGCGATTCGGGCCGCGTGGCGTAATTCGTGCCACGGCGGACGGAAAGATCGAAGATACGGGCCCGCTGAGTCGCAAGCGGATGGAGACGGCGGACGAGGAGTTCGCTGCTGCCGCAGAGGACTTCATCGCGCGTTCCGTGAAACAGAAGAAGCCCTTCTTCGTGTGGCTCAATACGACGGGCATGCACTTCCGAACCCATCCGGCGCAGAAGAACATCGGCAAGTCCGGGCAGGGTCCCTACAACGAC
>JAQBEG010000095.1:0-5536 GCA_032123985.1 Deltaproteobacteria bacterium | reverse complement strand
CAAGAACGACGTAGCGATCCTGGGTGCCGGCATGCATCCCTGGGGCAAATGGGGACGCAACTTCGTTGAATATGGGGTCGTCGCGATCAAAGACGCGATGAAAGACGCCAATCTCGAGTGGAAGGACGTGGACTTCATCGTCGGCGGCGACACCATGCGGAACGGCTACCCGGGCTATGTCGCCGGGGCGACCTTCGCGAAGGCCATGGGTTGGACGGGAGTCCCGATCGCGAGCTGTTATGCAGCCTGCGCCACAGGCGCACACGCAATCGAAATTGCTCGAACTCGCATCCTCGCTGGCATGGCCGAAGTCGTCGTGGTGGTCGGTGCCGATACGACGCCCAAGGGATTTCTAGCGCCAAACAAGGGCGAACGGACTCTCGACCCCGATTGGCTGCGATTCCGACTGCTCGGAGCCACCAATCCGACCTACTTCGGGCTCTACGCGCAGCGACGCATGGATCTATACGGCGCGACAGAACAAGATTTTGCCCATATCAAGGTCAAGAACAGCAAGCACGGCATTTCGAATCCGAACGCCCGATACAAGAAGATCTTCACGGAAGAAGAGGTCCTCAACTCACCGCTAGTCGCCGAGCCACTTCGGCTTTTCGAGATTTGCGCCACGAGCGACGGAGGCGCTGCCCTCGTGATCTCATCAATGGAGTTTGCCAGGAAGCACGGCGTCTCCAATCCGGTTCGTGTTTCCGCGGTTTCGACGGTATCGCCGACCTTTCCCAACACGACGATCGACATGCCCGAATTCTCGACCGACTCCGCGGCGGGCATCCCCGCCCCCGACCGCAGTTTCAAGGATTCCATTTCCTATGCGGCCTATCAGGAGGCGGGTGTCGGCCCGGAGGATCTGGACCTCGCTGAGGTTTACGATCTCTCGTCGGCACTCGAACTCGACTGGTACGAAAACATCGGACTCTGCAAGCCCGGCGAGGCAGAAACGCTCCTCCGCAACGGCGACACGACGCTCGGAGGTCGCATTCCGGTCAACCCGAGTGGCGGTCTGGGTTGTTTCGGCGAGGCGGTTCCTGCACAGGCGATTGCGCAGGTCTGCGAACTCACCTGGCAGCTACGAGGCCAGGCCGGCGAGCGTCAAGTTCGGGATGCAAAGGTCGGCATCACCGCGAACCAAGGCCTTTTCGGCCATGGGTCCTCTGTTCTCTGTACACGTTAGGCGCCCAAAAACATACGAGAGGAGATCGAAATGGCAGAGGCATACATCATCGACGCAGTACGCACACCGGTAGGAAAGCGAGGGGGCGGTCTGGCTGGCGTTCATTCGGCAGACCTCGGCGCGCATGTCATCAAAGGACTGACCGAGCGAATAGATTTCGATCCGGGCGCGGTCGAAGACGTGATCTTCGGATGCTGCGACACGATCGGTTCCCAGGCCGGGGACATCGCTAGAACGTGTTGGCTGAGCGCCGGACTCCCCGATCACGTTCCAGGCGTCACGATCGATCGCCAATGCGGATCGTCCCAGCAATCCGTCCATTTTGCCGCCCAGGCGGTGATGAGCGGAACCAGCGACCTGATCGTCGCCGGCGGCGTACAGAACATGAGCCAGATTCCCATCTCGTCCGCGATGATCTGCGCCGAAGGTCTCGGCTTCACCGACCCCTTCTCGGGCTCGAAGGGCTGGGTAGATCGCTATGGCACGCAGGAGGTATCCCAGTTTCGCGGCGCCGAGATGATCGCTGAGAAATGGGACATCTCTCGTCACGACATGGAGACGCTCGCCCTGGAAAGTCATGCGCGCGCCATTCGCGCAACCGAGGAAGGTCGCTTCAAGAATGAAATCCTTCCGATTGCTGGCATCGAGCATGACGAAGGAATGCGCAATTCAACACGTGAGAAACTCCAGAGCCTCGCCCCGCTCGTCGAAGGCGGACGAATCACTGCCGCACTCGCGAGCCAGATTTCGGATGGCGCATCCGCCATGCTCGTCGCGTCGGAACAAGCCGTGAAAGACCATGGCCTGAAACCCCGCGCGCGCATTCATCACATCTCGGTTCGCGCCGACGATCCGATCTACATGTTGAGCGCGCCGATCCCGGCAACGAGATACGCCCTGGCAAAGGCGGGCATGAGCAAGGAAGAGATTGATCTCGTCGAGATCAATGAAGCCTTTGCGCCCGTCGTCCTCGCCTGGCAAAAGGAGTTCGACTGGGATCTCAGCAAGGTCAACGTAAACGGAGGCGCCATGGCCCTCGGCCACCCCATCGGCGCAACCGGCACGCGACTCATGACTACACTTCTGAACGAGATGGAACGGACTGGCGCACGATACGGCATGCAAACGATGTGCGAAGGCGGCGGACAAGCGAACGTCACGATCCTAGAGAGGCTCTAATCCAATGAGTGGAATTTGTGACGGGCGCGTCGTCATCGTAACCGGCGCCGGTGGCGGTCTGGGCCGAGAGCACGCGCTCGCCTTCGCGGCCGAGGGCGCCAAAGTCCTGGTCAATGATCTCGGCGTATCGAACCATGGCGAAGGCGGATCGAAGACCCCCGCTGACCAGGTCGTTCAGGAAATCCAGGCGATGGGCGGGGAAGCGACCGCCAACGCTGAAAGCGTCTCTGATTTCGCCGCCGGTGGCCGCATGGTCGAGCAAGCCCTCGACACTTTTGGTCGCCTCGACGTCGTCGTGAACAACGCCGGCTTCCTGCGTGACCGAATGTTCGTCTCGACTTCCGAGGAGGAATGGGACGCCGTCATCAACGTCCACCTCAAGGGTCATTTCTGCGTCACGAGACATGCGTGTGAACACTGGCGGGGCCGGTCCAAAGCCGGTGAGATCGTGGATGCCCGAATCATCAACACGAGTTCGGGGGCGGGACTGCAGGGAAGTGTTGGACAGGGCACCTACTCCGCCGCCAAGGCCGGTATCGCAACGCTCACTCTGGTCCAGGCCGCAGAGCTAGGCCGCTATGGCGTCACGTCGAATGCAATCGCGCCCGCTGCACGCACGCGCATGACCGAGGCCATATTCAGCGACATGATCAAACCCGATGACGGAAGCTTCGACGAAAACGACCCCGGCAATGTCTCGCCTCTCGTCGTCTGGCTTGGGAGCGCAGAATCCCGCCATGTCACCGGACGCATCTTCGAAGTGAAAGGGGGGTTGATTGGTGTCTCCGATGGATGGCGCGACGGCCCGACCTACGACAAGCATGCGAAATGGGCACCCGATGAAATCGGCGCCACTGTGACGGAGCTGCTTGCCAAGGCCCCCGAGCCCCAGAAAGTCTACGGAAGCTAGTCGATGGATTTTCGATTAAGCGAGGAGCAGCAAGAGCTTCGTGAAACGGCCCTCGCCTTTCTGAATGAGCGATGCGGCCCGGAACAGGTCCGAGCCGCGATGCAGACTCCACTCGGCTACGACGCACAGCTCTGGAGGAAGATCGCGACCGAATTGGGCTGGGCGTCGGTACATATTCCGGAGGCCCACGGCGGACTCGGTCTCGGCCACGTCGACGTCGCCGTTCTGCTCGAGGCAACGGGCGAAGCGCTCCTCTGCGCGCCCCTCTTCTCGACCATCGCGCTCGCCGCAAACGCGATCCTCGAGATCGGCGACGAGTTGCAGCAGAAAGAATGGCTTCCGCAGATCGCCGAGGGAAAATGTACCGCGACACTCGCCCTTGCTGAATCGGCGGGGCTTTGGGATGCGGATGGAATCGCCGCGACCGCCACGTCCGAAGGCGACGGCTATATCCTCAACGGCAGAAAGTGCTGGGTCGTAGACGGAAATTCTTCAGACCTCGTACTTGTGGCCGCGCGTGCGCCTGGCTCAACGGGAGAGGAAGGTCTCTCGGTTTTCATGCTGACGGACGACACCCGGGGTGTGGCGCGCAAGACGCTCACCACGATGGATCAGACGCGGCGACTTGCGGAACTCGAACTGTCGAACGTTCGCGTCGGGGCGGATGCGATTCTCGGCGAGCCTGAAACAGCCTGGCCCGGCCTGCGACGGACTCTCGATCTCGCCGCTATCGCGCTCGCCGCGGAACAGGTTGGCGGTGCGCAGCGTTGCCTGGACATGGCCGTCGCCTATGCCAAGGAACGAGATCAGTTCAATCGACCGATCGGTTCGTTTCAGGCGATCAAGCACAAATGTGCGGACATGCTCGTCGCCGTAGAGTCGGCTCGCTCCGCGCTCTACTACGCCGCTTGTATTGCGGACGATGGTAGTGATGACCTGTCGACCAACGCCTCCCTCGCCAAAGCTTGGTGCTCCGAAGCCTATTTCCAATGTGCGGCCGAGAATATCCAGATCCATGGCGGCGTCGGATTTACCTGGGAATACGATCCCCACCTGCATTTCAAACGAGCGAGGGCAAGCGAGAGCTGGCTCGGCGACCCCAACTACCACCGAGAGCGCGTCGCCCGTGCGATCGGTCTCTAGGAGCGAGCGTGCGCGTATTCAAGACCCCTCACGAGTTATTGGACTGTATCGGGGAGCATCTTGGCGAAACGGACTGGCTCGAGATCGATCAGGCGCGCATCAATCTGTTTGCCGAGGCGACGGGCGACCATCAATGGATCCATGTCGACGTCGAAAAGGCCAAAGCCGGACCCTTCGGAGGTCCCATCGCTCACGGCTATCTCACGGCCTCACTCGCCAACTACTTCTTGCCTCAACTCCTCGACGTCCAGGGCACGTCGATGGGCGTCAACTACGGCTGTGACAAAATCCGCTTCCCAGCGCCCGTACCGGTTGGCTCGAGAGTCCGCGGTACGGGTACCCTCACGACCGTCGAGCAGACAAAGGACGGTGGGATTCAGGCCAAGGTCACCGTCACGATCGAAGTCGAGGGCCAGGATCGACCCGCCTGTGTCATCGAGACGATCAGTCGGTTCTACCCTGCCTAGCCGTCTTCACGCGATCGATGGATCGAGCGCCTTCACGTCTGATCGTTCGGATCGAGAGTCAACGTCGGGATCCTCTCGCTTCAACAAGCGAACCAGATCGTCGAGAATGACATATCCGGCCGGCACCAGAACGAGCGTCATGATCGACGCATAGAGAACACCGAAGCCAAGCGAGATCGCCATCGGAATCATCGGCATCGCCGGCACTGCAGTCTCGAACATGAGAGGCAGCAATCCCAAGAAGGTCGTCGCGGTCGTCAGCATGATCGGACGAAAGCGCAGAATCGAAGCCGTGCGAATCGCCTCGTCGAAGGGTATCCCCATTTCCCGATGCGTATTGATCGCGTGGACCATGACGAGTGATGCATTCACGACGACGCCCGATAGAGCCACCAGTCCCAGCACCGAAAAGAAGACCACATCCCAACCGAGCAGAAAATGCCCGAGGATCGCACCCACCGTCCCGAAAGGGATCACGCTCATGATGATGAGGGGTTGCAGATACGAGCGGAGCGGGATGGCCAGGAGCACATAGATGACCATCAACGCCATACCGAAGCCCTTGATCACCCCGCCAGCCGCGTCAGCCTGCTCGCGCTGCTCTCCGCCCAGGCGAAAGGTCACGTTCGGAAATCTCTTGTAGAGCTC
>JAQBEG010000094.1:0-2883 GCA_032123985.1 Deltaproteobacteria bacterium | reverse complement strand
GAATACACGCAAAAGCCCTTTCCACAGAACCCACTGGAGCAGCTCTGGGGTGCGATTGGAGCGGTCTTCAGTTCGTGGGAAAATCAGCGTGCGATCGCCTATCGCCGGATCAATGGCATCCCCGACGACTGGGGCACGGCCGTAAACGTGCAGTCCATGGTCTTCGGGAACATGGGTGATAACTGTGCAACTGGTGTTGCGTTCACACGCAATCCTTCCACGGGTGATCGCAATTTCTACGGCGAATACCTGAAGAATGCGCAGGGCGAGGACGTCGTAGCCGGAACTCGGACGCCGCAGCCGATCAACGAATCGAGTCGTGTTGCCGACACGGCGGAGCTTCCGACTCTCGAAAGCGAGATGCCGAAGGCCTACAAAGAACTCGTTCAGATCTACAAACGTCTCGAGAAGCATTATCGCGACATGCAGGATATCGAGTTCACCATCCAAAATGGCACGCTCTGGATGTTGCAGACGCGAACCGGTAAGCGCACGACGGGCGCGGCAGTTCGGATTGCGGTCGAGATGGCTCGCGAACGGCTGATCAGTCGAGAAGAAGCAATTCTGCGTATCGACGCGAATTCCCTCGATCATCTCCTGCATCCAACGATCGATCGAACCAATCCGCTAGAGGTCATCGCGCGGGGCCTGCCCGCCTCGCCAGGTGCGGCCGTCGGTGAGGTGGCCTTTTCCGCCGAGCAGGCCGAGATTCGCGCCAAGGGCGGTGCAAAGGTGATTCTCGTGCGGACGGAGACGTCACCTGAGGACATCGTCGGGATGCACGCCTCGGAAGGGATTCTGACGGCCAAGGGCGGCATGACATCGCATGCGGCGGTCGTCGCGCGCGGTATGGGTAAGAGCTGCGTTGCGGGCTGCGGTGCGCTCGCGATCAATTACGAACAGGGGGTCATGCGAATAGGCGAACAGCTCATTCGAGAAGGCGACCCGTTGACGATCGACGGATCGACGGGTGAGGTCATGCTCGGGTTCGCGTCGACTGTCGTGCCCGAATTGGGCGGTGCCTTTACTGAACTGATGAAGTGGACGGACCGTTTGCGTGTGCTCAAGGTTCGGACCAATGCGGACACGCCGCAGGACGCCGAGGTCGCGCGGCGCTTTGGGGCCGAGGGTATCGGCCTCTGCCGGACTGAGCACATGTTCTTCGAGCCCAGTCGGATCCTCGCGGTACGTGAGATGATTCTTTCGTCCGATTCCGATTCGCGAGAGTCTGCATTGGCGAAGCTGCTCCCAATGCAGCGGGGTGATTTCGAGGGCATTTTTCGAGTGATGGATGGATTGCCCGTCACGATCAGGCTGCTCGACCCGCCGCTTCACGAGTTCTTGCCTCATAGCGACGAAGACATCCACGCGGTCGCCAAGGAACTCAGGACTTCGATAGGAGACGTACGGCATCAGCTCGAGAATCTGCACGAGTTCAATCCGATGCTGGGTCATCGTGGCTGCCGGCTCGGGATTACCTATCCCGAGATTTACGCGATGCAGGTTCGTGCCATCACTGAAGCGGCATGCGCAGTGGCTTCCGAAGGCATCTCAGTCAAACCCGAGATCATGATTCCGTTCGTCTCGCATGAGCGAGAGCTCGCAAAACTGCGGAAGCTGGCTGAAGAGGTCATCGCGGACGTTCGGCGAGAGTTTTCGGGTTCGCGCGTGCGGCCGACGATAGGCACGATGATCGAGGTCCCTCGGGCTGCGTTGATGGCAGACGAGATCGCTCGACATGCTGATTTCTTTTCGTTCGGCACAAACGATCTGACACAGATGGGATACGCGCTCTCGCGTGACGACGCCGGAAGTTTTCTGCCTCAATACATCGATGATGGGCTGATCGATGCTGATCCGTTCGTTTCGATCGACGAAGACGGCGTCGGGCAGCTCGTGCGCATCGGCGTAGAGCGGGGGCGCCGTACGCGTCCGGATCTCAAGCTCGGCATCTGCGGCGAGCACGGCGGTGATCCTGCGAGCGTTCGATTCTTCGCATCGATCGGTCTGGACTACGTTTCGTGCTCTCCGTATCGGGTACCGCTGGCGCGATTGGCGGCGGCACAGGCCGCCATATCCATGCGGAGACAGGCGGCTCTCGGGGATCCGGAGTGATTCGCACGCTGCGAGCTCACACGACTCTCCTGGCCTTGGCGTCGTTTTGTTTCTATTCGTCGGTCGCCTGTGTTGGCCCCACGACGACGAGCTGGGCTGGCATGCTCTCGGAGCAGCAGCGTGCCGACGCTGCGCGTGATCTCCCGGCGGAGGCGAGCCAGTCGTTGATCCCGCTCTCAGAGATTTTCTACGCGCGGATCACGAGCCGAAGGTTCAACTCGCGAGCCACGTTCGAAGATCCCAGCATGCGGCAGTTCTTTCCGACTGTGGCTTCCTACTCCGACTATTATGCTGCGCTCGTGGATGCACTCGATCGGGCGAATATTCAGTTCAGCCGGCCCACTGAGGTCGAATTGTTGGGAATAGAGGTCGATCCGAGCGGGTCGTTGCGCCTGTCGTTGCGCTTCGTCGGACGTAATGATCTCCCGCTTCGCTGGTGGAATGCAGTTCTCCTGCGGACGGACGAGTGGCGTTGGCAGGACGGTCGTTGGTGGGTGGTGCCCGGCAAGGTCTAGCCGGTTGCGAAAAACGATCGCTGGAAAGGGAAAAAATGTTCTCTTTTCGGAGGAAACACTGTTCCACATCGAGCTTGGCGACACGAATCACAGTCTTTTGTTTCCAGCTACTTAGGTGATGTTTTGCACACCGCCATCGGGTGGCACACGACTTGCTGGTAGTACAGCAGCCCGGGAAACCGGGTCGACTTTTGAAAAGCCAATAACTCGGCGAGGCTCGAGTGGGCAAAAGTTCGGCAAGTCGTGCCGCATC
>JAQBEG010000093.1:0-5820 GCA_032123985.1 Deltaproteobacteria bacterium | reverse complement strand
ACTTTGCCGGGTGCCTTAAGAATACGCGCGTCGAGATTCCAAACTTTCAGCAGGAGTTCGAACTGTGAGCGACTTCGCTGGCCTTCCGGAAAGTCATACACGAGAACTCGTGCGACCGAGCTAATGGCATCCGGCTCAAAGGTCGGGCTGGGTGACGACGACCAGGCAACGATGCGCATAGCTATTTCGCATACCTATATAGGGAAGGACGAGGCTTCCCGATAGCGGAACCCCGAAGCGAATCTTCATCCCGCGGTGGAGCCCGAAGAGTCCTCCCCACGCGCTTCCATTCGCACCCTCACGCGGCGTGAGCTTCCGTCCGTCGGAAAGTCCACGACGTTGCCCTCGATCCGAACGTCGTCGACGAGAATCTCGACGATCTGTCCGTCGGCGTTCTGCGGTTTCTCCACGGCGATTTCGAGTACGCCGCCATCGTGGTTGCGGACCGTCGCTTCGAATCCGGGCCAGCGCCTTGGAAGCTGGGGCTCGATTCGGAGACTGCTTCCCTTTCGCTGGAGCCCAAGAATCGCTTCGACTCCGAGACGCCAGGACCAGGCAGCCGCGCCCGTGTACCAGCTCCAGCCGCCGCGCCCAGCATGTGGCTCGACGCTCGCGATGTCCGCCGCAATGGCATAGGGCTCGACACGGTATTGCCTAACAGCCTCTGGATTCAGGGCATGCTCGATCGGGTTGAGCATGTGAAATATGCGGATCGCCCGGTCTCCGTCGCCGGACGCGGCGAACGCCCACCCGAGCCAAGCAGCCGCATGGCTGTACTGGCCTCCGTTCTCGCGGATGCCGGGGGGATAGGCTTTGATGTATCCGGGGTCGCGGGATGTCAGGTCAAAGGGAGGCCACAACAGACAGGCGATGTTGATATCGTCCCGAATCAAGGCGGATTCCGCGGAGAGTAGAGCCTGCTGCGTTCGTTCCCGTGGTGCGCCCCCGGAAAGCACGGCCCAGGACTGCGCGATCGAGTCGATTCGACACTCGTCGGAGGTGGCCGAGCCCCATGCCACTCCGTCGTCGTCAAAGGCGCGGCGGTACCACTGGCCGTCCCAGGCCTCGGAGTTGGCTGCATCGAAGGCCGCAAGGGCCTTTTCGCGCCAGGCCTTGCCCGAGTCGAAGTCGCCGCGGCAATCACAGAGATCGGCGAAAGCTTTAGCTGTGCCACCGGCGAACCAGGCCAACCACACGCTCTCGCCTCGGCCGGCGGATCCGACGCGATTCATGCCGTCGTTCCAATCGCCATCACCCATGAGCGGAAGGCCATGCGGGCCACGGGTGAAGCCGTGCTCGAGCGCGCGACGGCAATGTTCGAAGAGGGAGGCACCGACAGCAGATTGCTGGAACAGGTCGTAGTGCTCGTGCTCATCCTCGCCGAGCGGCGGGGCGGAAAGAAAGGGCACCTGCGCGTCGAGTATGCCCAGGTCCCCGGTGGCCTCGACATAGTGTGCCGTTGCATAGGGGAGCCAGAGTAGATCGTCCGAACAGCGCGTTCGAATGCCCCGACCGAGCGGCGGATGCCACCAGTGGAGCACATCGCCTTCCTCGAATTGGTGGCTTGCGCATTCCAGGATGTGAGATCTCGTCCGCTGCGGGTCAGAATGCACCAGCGCGAGGACGTCCTGGAGCTGATCGCGAAATCCGAAGGCACCGCTCGACTGGTAGAAACCCGTTCGTGCGAGGATGCGAGACGCGAGCGTCTGATAGAGAGCCCAACGATTGATCATCAGATCCATCGCGGGCTCGGGCGTTCGGACCGTGACCGCGGACAGAAGAGAGTCCCAATGGGCCGTGAGCGTCCGCATCGCTTCGTCGACACGGGAGGGGTCTTGCCATCGACGCGCGAGCTGTGCAGCCTGCTCGGCGCCGGTTCCAGCGCCGAGCACGAAATGCGTTCGAATCTCCTCCCCTGGGCGGATGTCCAGATGAACCTGAAGGGCCGCGCAGGGATCCAGGCCGGGGCCGACCCGGCCACTGAGCCCCACGCTTCGCAGCGCCTTGGGCTGGCTCGGGTCTCCCTCACGCCCGAGGAATTCGGTCCGATCGGCGGTCACGCCATGCGGTTCCCGATCGCTGGTCAAGAAAGCGACCTGATCGGAAAACTCGGCGTTCCAGGAATTGCTCGCGCAGAGCGATCGCGTTTGGGCGTCGTAGTTCACGACGATATGAGACGTCCCCTCCTCGAAAATGGAGCCTAGCAGCCAGCGTGCGTAGTAGGTCGCTGTTATGCGTCGAGGTCGATCATCGTGATTGCGGATGCACAGTTCGACGATCTTGACCGGATCGTCCGTCGGCACGAAGATGCGCACGTGACTCGCAAGGCCACGGCCATTTTGTCGCCATTCGGTGTAGCCGGCGCCGTGCCGCACCTGGCACGGAAGGTCGTGTCCAGCGGGCCCCGGCGTCGGGCTCCAGATCTCAGCGGTCTCCTCGTCCCGCAAATAGAGTGATTCCGAGGCCGGATCGAGAACCGGGTCGTTCGTCCAGGGTGTGAGGCGAAATTCTCCGCTATTGCCGGACCATGTATAGCCGCCTCCGGATTCGGTCACGAGACATCCGAAGCGGTCGTTGGCCAGTACATTGCACCACGGCGCGGGGGGGCTCTCTCCGGGACTCAGATGGATCACGTACTCGCGGCCGTCCGGGGAGAACCCGCCGAGGCCGTTGTCGAAGAGCAGGTCATCGGGTCGCGCGAGGGCGGGCGCATGGTCTATTTGGGCCGGGGATCGGATGGCTTCCAGATGAGGCAGTGGGCGAGTCGCGAGATCGCGCGCGACGAGCTGTGCGCGCAGTGACCCTCCCTGGGCATCGAGGATGACGCTCGCGGTGACTTCGAGCAGCAGCGCCTGTTGCCTGGAAATCTGATCGGCGCGGACCAGGTGGATCCCGGCCCGTCGGCCGAGCCACTCTGCGGCGCCGAGTTCTTCGAGAAACTGATGGATTTCGCTCCAGGCGTCGTCCGCATAGCCGGTGGCCGCCTGGGTCAAGAGCACAAGATCGATCGCGATTCCGCGTCTTCTCCAAAGCAGGTGTGCGCGGACGAGGTCGCGAAACAGCGTCGACTGGTCCGTATTTGTCGTCTTGACTAACAGTAGTGGATCATCTCCCGAGATCCCGAGCCCCCAAAGATCTCGTTGTCCCAGCTGATTGGCCATGATCTGTGCAGGCGTCGCTCGAAGCTCGGAGTGCGCGGTCACTAGCGAAGAGAGCAGCGCCTGTAGTTCGGGCAGTCGCGCGGCCGGAAGGCGTAGCCGCCCGATCTCCCGTGCCGTCTCCGCGTGGGCGTCCGACAGCAGCCATTCGAAAGAAGCGAGACTCTCGTAGCGCATCGCCGCCGCGTGGACGGCCTGACGCGACGAGCCGGCGATCGTGACGAAGGCGAGTTGCTCGGTGGCGTAGGGGGCCAGATCCATATCGGCGCAGAGCGCCATGATTGGATCGAGCGTGGCGCCCTGGCTGCCGCTCAGACCTTCTTCGAGGCCCCGGGGTCGCTGTTTGTTTCCATTGCGACCCAGGAAGCGCTCGCGGTCGGTCTCGAACCCCGCGAAGGCGACGGCTGTGGAATTCGCGACCAGTCGATGCATGAGGACGGGGAAGGAGTCTTCGGGGTTGCGCGACCGACGCGCGAAGACGAGGGCGTCGAGCGGTGGGATGTGTATTGCTTCGACGAAGAGCTTGCTGAAGGCCGGGTGTCGGGCGTCGTCTCGAGCCGGCGCGAGAACGACTTCGCCATAACTCGTGAAGGAAAGCGAGCGCGCTCGATTGGTCTCGTTCACGACGGTGATGCGGCGTACTTCGATGTCGTCGGCGGCGCCGATTGCGATGTCCGTCCGGATGGCGACGCCATGCTCGCGTCGGTGCAGCTCCACCATGTGGGCATGGAACACGACATCGAACTCCGCTTCGCCGTCACCGGTGGGCTGACGCCCGACGGACCAGGTTGTTTTCTGCTTCTTGTCCTGGACGTAGATCCAGAGCCCCGCATCGTCGAGGGTCTGATCCGGCACGCAACGCGTGATCGCATGTTGGCGCCAGAAGAGCCCGCCCGCGCCCGCCTCGGAGAGTCGAGAGGCCATTCTCCCATTGCCCAGCGCATGCACACTCGGGTGGGCGCCGATGGGATTGGGGCGCCAGGGATGGAGCGCGACCTCGCGTTCGGAGGGAGCTCGTTCGACCCGCGGCGGGAGTAGGCTCCGGGGCGCCTCGACCGGGAACTGCCTGGGAACTCGCTCTTGAAGGAGAATATGCGCCGCCTGGATGCGCGCGTTCGTTTCGAAGCGTCTCACCATCGTATTGCCGCAGAGCAGATTCGCGAGAGCGGCGAGGATCATCCCCTGATGGTGGGACATGTACGAGCGGACGATCGCATGGTCGCGCCCCTCCGGAAGTCGACTCAGCGTGAAATCGATCGCCTCGAAGAAACCATAGGTTCCGAGCATTCCGAGGCCGCGAAGGCGCCTCAAGTTCTCGACCGCGGACGCTGGAAAGATTGGGAGGGCGAGGCCCGTCGCATAGGGTGCGACGACGCGGTCTTCGTGGAGCCCCCTCTTGCGACCGAGACCCTGCACGCCGAACGCCTGGTACTGATAGTTGTGGTCCGCATCGAAGGCGGCGAATCCCGATTCGGAAACCCCCCACGGAATATCGCGGCGTTTAGCATCGGCGATCTGTTCGAGGACAGCCGCTCGTTGGCTTTCCGCCAGCAAGGTGCCCGGTTGACTGTGCATCAGCAGCGGGGGCATGAGGTATTCGAACATCGTGCCCCCCCACGAAAGCACCGCGACCGAGTCGCCTGCCCTGGTCATCGGGCGATCGAGGGAGAACCAGTGCTCGACGGGGACATCTCCCTTCGCGATGGCCACGAGGCTCGTTAGTCGGGCTTCCGAGGCCAGCAGGTCATAGTGATGGGAGTCCATCTGGTCGGCGGTCAGGTTGTACCCGATGAAGAGATGTCGGTCGAAGGAGTCATAGAACAGGCCGAAGTCCGTCCCGAGGGCTTCACGTTCTGCGTGGTTGCCCAGCTCGGCGAGGTCTTCCTCGAGTTGCTTTGCATGTCGGGCCCCCGCGGCGACGGCCTTTTCGAGTTCGTCGAGCCATGCGGAGATCTCCGGATCCAGGACATCCGATGCCTGCCCGGTGCAGAGTTGGTCTCGCGCAGCGGAGAGCGCCGCCAGCGCCTCTTTACAACGGAGCGTGACGTTTCCGAGGGGGACGGACGCAGGCAATAGATCCGCGAGTTGGGCTCGCAGCGGGTTCAGCTCGGATATGCCAGGGTGCTGCTCCGGCAGGCATGCCATCCGCTCCAACACGCCCAGCCAAGGTGCCAGGTGTTCGGCCTCCAGCTGCATGCCACGAATATGTTCGTGCACGCGTGTGAGGCAGACGCGAACCTCGCCCAGCGAATTCGAGTCGACCGCGAGGCGACGATTCGTCACCGTGTCGAGCAGGATTTGCTCGAGCTCAATGCAGGCCGCTTCGATCGATGGAAGGTTGCTCGCCCACTGGTTCGGGTCGTCTCGTGCGGCGAGAGCGAGCGCCTGCATCGTCATCACGCGCTTCTCCGCCTCCGCGAGGTACGAGCCGCCGTCATCTTCGAGCAGCTTCGGGAGGTTCTCACCGATCAGGGCGATCGTGTCCGAGAGGCCTTGCCAGCGTTCGGAGCGGAGGCAGGGCGTACGTGTCATCTCCGAGGAGCCTGCCTCGACTGCAAACAAGGCCGCCGCAAAATTTCCGCTGTCGACCGCGGAGACATAACGGGGCAGGAGTGATTCGAGTGTTTGCGTGTCGTACCAGTTGAGCAGGTGGCCTCGGTAG
>JAQBEG010000092.1:0-3990 GCA_032123985.1 Deltaproteobacteria bacterium | reverse complement strand
GGTTGGAAGTGGGTCGTCGGGATAGTGTGCCCGGCGTCGAGGCGAGGTTTCCGATGCAATGTGATGAACTCGTTGACGTTCAGCGAATGCGCGCTGGTCGCATCCTGATTCCGTTCCGCGCCGTCTTGTTTTTTGCTCTTTTCGCGGCTGCTACGGCGGCCTACGCCGATCCGAACGCCACGCCCACGAGAGAGGAATCGGCTTGTCCGGCTGGATCGGGTGAGAAGACAGCAGCACTGATTCAGTCGCGATACGAGGGTATTCGCGACATTCATGCCAACTTCGATCAGAGCAATCTATCTGCGACGTTCGCCGGACAGCCTCTCATGACGCCGGAACCGAAACACGGAAGCGTCGTGTTCGCCAAGCCCGGCAAAATGCGGTGGACCTATCTTGCGCCGGAGCCGAGCGTCGTTGTTTCGGATGGCCAGATTCTTTGGATCTATGACATCGCCGCCGAGTCGATTACCCGTTTCGCGGTCACGGCCGGATTCTTGAGTGGCGCGGCCCTTCAGTTCCTTCTCGGAGACGGGCAGATTCTAGAGTCCTTCGACGTTCAGGCTTCTGCTTGCGAGGAGAATCGAATTTCGCTCGATCTGATTCCGAAGGCCGAAGCGACCTATGTGCGACTCGGCCTCGTGGCGGATCGAAATTCAGGCGATGTCGTCGCTACATCGGTTGTCGATCTCTTTGGCAACGTGACGAAGATTGGATTTAGAGAGATCGAGATTAATCTCGATCCGCCTGCCAAAACCTTCGAACTCAAGATCCCGGATGGTGTCGAGGTTATCGATTACGCCGGTGCGCCGGGGACCTGAGCCCCAGAGGGTGCTAGTAGTGAATTTCCGGAACCTTTCTCGACGCACCGAAGGGTCCGAATACCCATTGAATCCCCGGCTCCGAACTACACTGCGCGGCAATCAGCCCGCAATTCGGACCGACGCAACTTCGACAACCCCGTCCGGATATCGGCAACTGCGGCGGCAGGCTGCCGCCTGAGGCTGCACGCAAATTCGTCGAAACCACCGAAATAGGTCTGGGTACTCACTGACTGGAGCCAGACCCTAGATGCGTGAAATCGACATCTGCGAAATGCGTTGGCACGCGGGATCCGCACCGATCGGAGCCAGGGTGTTCGCAATCGAACGATGAAACCATTCTAAAACGGGAGTTTATGAGCTTCCCTGCATGAGGGCCGCGGTTGACATGATTATCCCAACCGATAAAATGAAAAGGAACAAAAAGAGCTTCAAATTCGAGAGGTTCGACATCTTTTTCCGAAACGAGAGATCGCATTTCGGTCGCCGAGTCCTGGAGGGCAGAAAAGCGCGTGGGACAACAGGAATGGGCTTTTTCCCCTTCAATTTGATACTCCCGGACCGGAGTCAGTCATTGAGATTGAAGGCCTTGCAGAGCAGTTTAAATTCCTCCTCTTCGTCCTCGACCGCGGTGATGCAGAACTGGTCTGCGGGCTCCGAACCCGCCGATATTTCAAGTCTTTTATTCCGATTCCGCACCGAGCCGCAGCTTAGATCTCGACCCGTCGACTCGCGATTGAGAGCACTCCAGAAAGCGGGACTTGGCCTGGGCTGTTCTGAGATGCAGCCTGTCGGTGTCTTGCTTTCGAGCGACAGGTGGAATGGATTTCCGACCCGGCCGATATCGCGTGCGGCACACCCTTTGCAGTACGAACTGGGTGTGAGTTGGAATGACTGGTCGACTCCGCAGGAAATTGCGGGGCGAGGCAACGAGGAGACGGCGCAATGAGCGAACATGATTCGGACTCTTCTCCGGGCGCGGGACGTAAGGGATTCGTGCGTGATGTGATGCGACGCATCACACCTGCGGGTGGACGACCGGGCGATGACCCGGAACTCGATCCTTCACGGAACCCTGGCGCGGACCAGTCGGGCAGCGAAGCCGAACGGTTGCAAGACGCGATGCGGTTCTTTGGAAGTGACTCGAGCGAGTTCCGGCACCGACTCGACCGCATGTTGTCGGATTTCGAGACGCTGCGACGTCGATATGAACAGGCACGCACCCAGCATCACGACGCGGAGCGCCAAAACGAGAAGCTCGTTGCGATGCTCCAGGAAGCGAAGCAGCAGATCGAACTTCTCAAGGAAGAAGTCGACAAGCTCTGTGCTCCGCCTAACACCTACGGAGTTTTCATCCGTGCGAACAAGGACGGCACCTCGGAGATTTTGATGGATGGCCGCCCGATGCGAGTCAACGTCCACCCGAATCTCGACCCCTTCGAGTTGAATGAGGGCCAGTACGTCGTGCTGAACGAAGCCTTCAATATCATCGAAGGTGCGGAGTACACACAACGTGGCGAGGTCTGCACTGTCGTTGACGCGATTTCAGACAGTCGGGTGATCGTGAGCGGTCACACCGACGACGAGCGGGTGGTGACGCTCTCCGAGCCGTTGCGCCGCGAACACATCAAGGTCGGCGATCCGCTGATGGTCGACATGAGAACGCAGTATGCGTTCGAGAAACTACCGAAATCGTCGGTCGAAGAAGTCATGCTCGAGGAAATCCCGGACGTGACCTACGAGGATATTGGTGGACTGGGCGATCAGATCGAGATCCTGCGGGACTCTGTCGAGCTCCCTTACATGCATCCAGAGGTGTTTCTCGAGCACAAGTTGCGGCCTCCCAAAGGCATCCTGCTCTATGGCCCGCCAGGTTGTGGCAAGACGTTGATCGCAAAAGCGGTTGCGAATAGTCTTGCCAAGCGCATCGAAACTCGGACCGGCAAGGCGACGACAGCCTACTTTCTGAACGTGAAGGGGCCCGAACTCCTGAACAAGTATGTCGGTGAGACCGAGAGCAAGCTCCGAGAAGTCTTCAAGAAGGCCCGTGACAAGGCGAGCCAAGACGTCCCGGTCGTTGTCTTCTTCGATGAAATGGATTCGCTCTTCCGGATGCGTGGTTCGGGGATTTCCTCGGACATGGAAGCTACAGTCGTCGCTCAGTTCCTGTCGGAGATCGACGGCGTCGAGGCGCTCGAGAACGTGATTGTCATCGGCGCGAGCAATCGGCAGGATCTAATCGATCCGGCGGTTCTCCGGCCTGGCCGTCTGGACCTCAAGGTCAAGGTGTCCCGACCGGATCGCGATGCGGCGCGTCAGATCCTTCAGAAGTACCTCACGCCCGATCTGCCTCTGCATAAATCGGCCATAGCGAAGTTCGGCGAAGACAGAGAAGCGACATGCCTGCAAATGATCGATGAGCTCATCGAAAACATGTATTCGACCGGTGATGAGAACAAGTTCCTCGAGGTGACTTATGCCAAGGGTGAACGCGAGATTTTCTACTTCAAGGATTTCGCCTCTGGAGCGATGCTCGAGAACGTTGTTGCGCGCGCGAAGCGAAAGGCGGTGAAGCGGTTCCTCTTGAACGGGGAACATGGCATCACAGCGGACGACATGATCGAATCGGTGCGAGAGGAGTTCAAGGAGAACGAGGATCTCCCGAATACCACGAATCCCGACGATTGGGCGCGTATTTCCGGACGAAAGGGCGAACGAATCATCAACGTTCGAACGCTGATTACCGGAATGGAGCGCAAGGAACAGACCATCGAGAACATCTCGAGTGGTCAGGGTCAATATCTGTAAGAGACCTCGGGGATTATTAGGTCAACCTGTATGAGTCGGCTGGACTCCGGGGCGGGATGCAAGCGAGCACCGGCCCGCCGATTCGACAGGTAGTAGGAGATTTGAGATCGAGATGGCGATTCCGACTGTCATGGGTACAGAGATCGAGTTTGGGATCATGGTCAAGAATGACCCTGACTTCGATCCCATCTCGTCTTGTGTCCTGATCGTCAACGCTTACCGCGAAGACCCGGACGCGAACATCCTGTGGGACTACGACCAGGAGAATCCGCTGGCCGACGCACGCGGATTTCAGGTTGAGGGCGAGAAGTATACGCCCAACCAACAAGAGAACATTGCCCGCAACAAGACTCTGATCAACGGT
>JAQBEG010000091.1:0-4121 GCA_032123985.1 Deltaproteobacteria bacterium | reverse complement strand
AAGTGGTGCGGTGTAGTCTGGATCGACACAGGCCCCCCTCGCTGGCCCAGGCTCGAAGTATTTTTGGTAAATAGGCTGAGGGATCCACGCTCGTGGCCTTCCCCGTTGCCCATTTTGAGTAGTTTCGGAAAACCGCGGATTGCGCGAAGTGACGACGGTCACAGAAGTGCAGAATTCGACGCTCGACCGTCAAATTTTTGCCGCTCGAATCCTTGTTCCCGATTGAATTGAGCTTCGTAGGTGACGGAGTTAGGCTTCCCCTCGAAATGCCCCCGATGACGATCACCTTGAAATTGTTCGGCTCTCTGCGAGAGGCTTCGGGCGAATCGACCATCCAGGTCGAACTCGACGAGGGTGCGTGCGTCGCGGATCTTCGGAAATGGCTCGCGGAGCGAAATTCCCTCGTCGACAAACTCGGGGATCGACTCGCCGCCTCCGTGAATTTCGAGATTGCGGCGTCTGACCACATTCTTCAGGACGGCGACGAAGTTGCGTTTCTGCCACCCGTCGCGGGCGGGGATGGCACGCGTGCCTCCGCGGAGGGGATCGTGACGAAGCTCTGCACCATCTCAGCCGAGGTGCTCGACGAAGCGGAGGTCGTCTCCCGGGTCGACGGGCCCGACGCCGGCGGAATCGTGTCCTTTGTTGGCAACGTTCGGAATCACGCGCGCGGTCATTCGATCGAGTACCTCGAGTATGAGGCCTATCCCGAGATGGCCGAGCGAGAGATGACGAAGATCGCGCAGGAAGCCCGGGAGAGATGGCCGGGTACGCGCGTTGCGATCGCGCATCGCGTCGGTCATCTCGAGATCGGAGACGCGGCCGTCATTGTCGTTGCGGCGTCGGCCCATCGCGACGAAGCCTTTCTGGCCTGCCGCTTCGCGATCGACACGCTCAAGCAGAGTGTGCCGATCTGGAAGCGTGAGGTCTCGACCGATGGTGCCTATTGGGTGGACGACCATGCCTGAATGTTCGTCTGATCGCATTGTTGAGTTTCATTCGCCAGGGCTTGTCGGATGAGCGACGAAGCCAAGCATTCTCCCGATCATCCCAAACATCATCATCGGCGCGACGGACCCGTTCAGGTGCCGACGGCGATCGTTACCGTGAGCGACTCGCGTAGGCTCGAAACCGATTCCGGTGGCGCATTGGTCGAGGCCATGCTGGGGGCAGCCGGTCAGCGCGTCGTTGGTCGTCGAATCGTGCCGGACGAGCCCGAAGCGATTCGGGCGGCACTCGATCAGGCGGTCGCAGATTCGGATGCGCGCGCCGTGATCTTCACGGGTGGAACGGGGATCGCGTCGCGGGACGTTACCCCCGAGACCGTCGAGCCCGAGCTGGACCGGATCATTCCGGGTTTTGGCGAGATATTTCGAATGCTTTCCTACGAAGATATTGGCTCGGCCGCGTTCTTGTCGCGGACATTGGCGGGACTCAAGCAGGGCAAGGTCGTTTTCGTGATTCCCGGCTCTCGGGGCGCGGTTCGACTCGCGATGGAAAAGCTGATCCTCCCGGAGCTCGGGCATCTCGCTGGCGAGGCGATCAAGACTCGCTGAGGCGGCCTTCATCAGGCCATCAAGCCGCTCGTATCGACGGCCGATGAGGCGTAGATGGCGATGCCGCACCGAATCACAAAGGCGCTTGCGCGGCGGATTCGTCATTCACTCCCCATTCTACTGGCTCTTGTCTCGATTCCCGTTCACGTCGTGCAAGGCGAGATCCGGTTCTGGGTCGACGCCGGCGGCGTCACTCATTTCAGCAACGACGAGGCGGCGTCACCGCCGGATTCAGATGCGGTCGACGCCGGGGGGCTCGAGCCGATTCGCGGAGCCTGGAGCGACGGGATCACGGGGCCTCCGTTGTCCGATGATGGTGGGGATTCGAGTTTCGGGGACGATCGCGTGCGACGACTACTGCGCGGGGCGCGCGCCGATCTCGACCGAGGGGAGGCCGCGCGAGCCGATTCCACCCTGCGTGGCGTGTTGCGCCTGAATCCTCGCAGCCCGGAAGCGCACTGGCACCTGGCCGTCTTGGCGCGCGGACGCGGACGCTTCAACACCGCGGAACGACATCTTCGACTGTTTCTCGATTCGGCCGGTCCCGAATTTTCGGCCTGGCGAAAGAGCGCTTCGATGCGACTCGCCGCGATCGCAGATGAACGCAAACTCGCTGATCCCGACTCGCTCGCAGGTCCGCTTCGATTGGAAATGATTCACAGCGAACATTTTCGCGTCGAGGTCGATGCCCGACTCGGCGAAGTCTCGGGCAGGTATGCGAAACGCGTGCTGGGTTTTCTGCGAGAGGCACGATCAGAAGTATCGACTTCGATCGGCGTCGAGCCCCTCGAACCCCTGGGTGTGGTGCTCTATGGACGTGCCGCGTACGTCCGTGCTCATGCACATCGTTTTTCGTTTCAGACGATCGGATTTTTCGATGGTCGAATTCACGTCGCGTCTCCCGCGCATCCAACCGAAACGCTGCGCGGAATCCTCTTCCATGAATATACGCATGCGGTCTATCGCGAAGTCACCGGCGGCGACCGCCCGTATTGGCTGAACGAGGGGCTTGCGGAACGAATCGAGCGACTGTCCCGCGGCCTTGCCGTATCGACCCGGACCGAGCGCGCCGCCCTGCGTGCGAATGTCGAGACCGGGGCATGGATCCCATTGCGCTCGATCGACCGGAGCTTCGCCGGACTGACCGATGAGCGGGCACGAGACGCGTATCTTCAATCGGTTGTCACCGTCGGCTATATCCATTCACGAACGAGCGTCGAAGAACGACGCAAGATGCTCCAGATGATGGGCGAGGGATTCTCCGTCGATCAGGCGATGCACGAAGTCATGGGCATCGATACGGACGCGCTCGATCTAACCGTTCAGGCCGAGATTCGGCGTGAGTTTCCCGAGTGGGCGGTTCCGGCGGCAGGGGTTACTTCGCAGTGACTCGCTCGAGAATCATCCGATCGCCGATTTGCCAGCCGTTGGCCGCGGCATAGCCGGCCGGCACTTCGAGAACGGCGTCCACTAATTCGGACGGACGCAGAGTCGGACCATTGCCTCCTTTATCGAAGGCCACGTTTGCGTCGACGTCGACGATACGGTCGTTTCGCAACCAGATGATGTCGATCGAGAAGCGCATTCCCTTCATCCAGAACGCGTAAAATGCGGGCCTGGAATACTCGAAGTACATCCCGTGATTCCAGGCAAGCGAATCGCGTTCACCGAGACCTTTCTCTTGTGCTCGAGGGGTGTCGGCGATCTCGACCGAAATTTTCTTGCCGTTGATCTCGACCCAGGCATCGACTTTGGGTCCATCGCGATTGCCATAGCTGCAGGCGGTCGTGACGAGTAGGGCACCGCCTAGTGCGAGAAGCGCGCTAGCGGTCGCCAACGCGCTGGTATCGAATATCCGTCGCATCCGATTCGTCCGGGAAATCATCCCTTGTCAGGTCCGTAGTATTCGAAGTCGACGAGGTTCTCTTCCATGTAGGTTCTGAGTCGACTGACGAGTTTGGCTTCGAGCTGTCTCACTCGCTCTCTCGAGATCTTGAACTCCTCGCCGAGCTCCGCCAGCGTTCGCGGCTCCTCTGCCAGAATGCGTTCGTCGAGGATTTTCTGATCGCGGTCGCCGAGCGACTCGGCAAAGTCATGGATCTTGCCGACAAATACCTCGCGGAGCTGACGGGCGCCGACTGCGGCTTCCGAGCTGATGCCCGTCGCTGCGATCCGATCGCCAAACGTCATCCCATCTCCCTCGTCACTACGCAGGGGCGCATCGAAGGAAATGTCGGGCCGTGACAGCCGCGCTTCCATATCGATCACGTCATCTTCCGAAACATCGAGACGTTCCGCGAGCAATCGAGGCTCGGCTTCATAGCCTTGTCGCTCGAGTTCGCGCTTTTCCTTGTTGAGTCGAAAGAAAAGTTTGCGAGAGGCGCGGGTGGTGCCGAGCCGAACGCTCCGCATGTTGTCGAGGATGTACTTCAGGATGTAGGCACGGATCCAGTACACCGCGTACGACGAGAGCTTGACGCCCTGATAGGGATCGTATCGCTGGACTGCCTCCATCAGCCCGACGTTTCCCTCCTGGATCAGGTCGAGGGTATTTGTCCAGGCGCG
>JAQBEG010000090.1:0-2669 GCA_032123985.1 Deltaproteobacteria bacterium | reverse complement strand
GGCAGGCAATAATCCACGAGATCATCGCGGCAGGGGCGGCCTACGGTCAAACGCGGGAATCTGTGGGCGAATCGAGTTCGAAAGGCAAGGTGCAAGTCGAGTTCGTTTCGGCGAACCCGACCGGGCCGCTCTCGACTGGTCACGGGCGGCAGGCCATCCTGGGCGACTGCATTGCTCGCCTACTTGAAGCAGTCGGCTGGGATGTGACCCGCGAGTACTACTTCAACGATGGCGGACGCCAGATGCGGATTCTCGGCGAATCTGTGAAGGCTCGATATCTGGAGGGGCTCGGACTCGCCGCGCCGCCGCCTGCCGAAGCCCTCGCCGATCCGGAAAAGAAATGGCTGGAGGAAGTAGACGGGCTGCCCGTCGCCTTCCCGGCAGACGGTTATCAGGGCGACTACATCAAGGACATCGCAGACGATCTCCTAAAGAACGAGGCGGATAGCCTTGTCGAGGAGCCCGGCGAAGGACGATTTCGTGATGAGGCCCAGCGCGTGATCTTCGAAGACATCACAAAGACGCTTTCTCGAATCGGCGTCAACTTCGATGTCTATTTCAACGAGCGCAGCCTCTACGACGAGGGAAAACTCGAAGAAACGCTGGCGGATCTTAGAAAAGCCGGTCTCATTTACGATGCGGATGGCGCCGTCTGGTTCAAAGCGACAGCCAGGGGACTGGATCGCGACCGTGTTGTCATCAAGAGCAGCGGTGAGCCGACCTATTTGATGCCCGACATCGCTTATCACCGCGAAAAGTTTCGGCGCGGCTTCGATCTCGTGATCGACGTCCAGGGTGCGGATCACATTGAACAGTTTCCGTTCGTTCGTGAGGCGACCTCCGTTCTGGGTGTCGATGCCGATCGGATAGAACTGGTGATGCATCAATTCGTCACGATTACGAGTGGCGGAGAGCGAGTGAAGCAGTCGACTCGGAAAGCCACTTTCGTGACGATCGATGAACTCGTCGACGATGTGGGAACCGATGTGTTCCGCTTCTTCATGATCGAACGCAAGCCCGATGGCCACCTCGATTTCGACCTCGATCTCGCGAAGGACAAGAATTGGCGGAAGAACCCCGCCTACTATGTGCAGTATGCGCATGCACGAACCCATGGAATAGCGCGTAAGGCCGAAGAGAAGGGGGTCGATATGCCGGCAGCGTACGCCTTCGATGCCAGCCGGTTGGCGCTCGAGGAAGAGATCGGGCTCGTCAGAAAGCTAGCGACGTTTCCGGAGGTCATTTCCCGCGCCGCGAGCAGCCGCGAGCCCCATCATGTCGCGTACTACATGCGCGAAGTCGCGGGTCTCTGGAATCCCTACCTACAGGACGGGGATCGACATCGCGTGATTTCAGAAGACGCAGGTTTGACCGCTGCACGCCTTGGGCTGGCGCTGGCGGTTCGCAACGTTCTGGCAAGCGGCCTCGCGTTGCTCGGCCTCACCGCGCCGGAGCAAATGTAATGGCTGTCTCCCGTGCGCGCGGCCTTCGCCCGGGAGGAGTCGTTCGCGCTCTGGGACGTCTGTTGCTGTTGCTCGGCTTCGGCTTCGGAGCGGGCTTGTTGATCGGGGTTCTGTTGGAGGAACCGGAGCTGCTCGCTGGCCACCTGCGTGGCGAGGGCGAGGCGATCGTTCTGACACCCGGCACCGAGGAGCCAATATCGCTCGAGCGCGCGCGCTTCGAGCAAGACGTGGCACGAACCGACGTCGAACGCGAGGCTGTCATGAAACGCCGACCCGAGGAGATCTCGGACCGGCCGCTTCCGATGGTGGCCGCTCCCAATGTGACGCAGGGCGTAGAGTTGGACGGTGACGGGGTATGGGCGATCCAGGTTGGAGCCTTTTCGGACGAGGCTGCGGCGCTGCGAATCGTGAAGGGATTGGAGGCCAAGGGCTATCCAACCGAGTTGCTTGCGGCGACGGGCGCCTCACAACGTTGGCGAGTTCGAGTGCAGCCAGTGCGTGGTGAAGCGAAGGCCAAAGAAATGGCGAACAAACTGAAGCGCATCGAGCGTTTGCCTACCTGGCTCATCCCCATGGAGGGTCGCTCCACTCGATGATCGATCCTAACGATGGAAGAACGCACGGGGTGCAACGCCGAATCGGCGTCCTCGGCGCGAACGGACAGCTGGGACGCTGCCTCGTTCGGGCCGTAGAAGCTGCTCGTGATCTCGAATTGGTCTTCGCCGTGACCCGCGAAGAGATCGATATTAACGACAGCGAAGCGATTGGACCGTGGCTCGACTCGCGTGCGGGCGATTTGCCAGACGTCGTCGTGAACGCCGCTGCCTACACCAAAGTCGATTCTTGTGAGTCGGAACCGGAACTGGCCTACAAGTCGAACGCGCTGGCGCCAGCGGAATGGGCCAGACAACTATCGGTCCGGGGCATTCGATTCATTCACATATCGACGGATTACGTTTTTCCCGGCGACGGGGATCGGCCGTACCGGGAAGAAGACCCAACCGATCCGAGAACGGTCTATGGGTCTAGCAAGCGCGCCGGTGAAATTGCGGTGTTGGGGACCGATCCTACGGCGCTTGTCGTGCGCACGAGTTGGATGTTCGGTCCCGGCCGAAATTTTGTCGCCGCGATCCTCGATCAGGCAGCGCGTCGCCGAAGTGGTGAGCTCGAGGGTCCATTGAAGGTCGTTGACGATCAACACGGCGC
>JAQBEG010000089.1:0-2847 GCA_032123985.1 Deltaproteobacteria bacterium | reverse complement strand
CCCCTTCGATGCGAGAATGGCCATTTATCTGAAAGCGACGGAGCGAAGCGATCTGGCAGACCTGGCCCAAGCCAACATCTATCTGCTGACGCCCGACCCCGACGTCGTCGCCAATCCGGATGGCTATTTCGACGAAATCATCGAAATCGATCTGTCGACCCTCGAGCCCCATATCGTAGGTCCCCATACGCCGGATCTGGCCCGTCCGATTTCGAGGATGGCATCGGACGCCAAAGCGAATAACTACCCCGTTGAGCTTTCGTCCTGCCTGATCGGAAGTTGTACGAACTCCTCGTATGAGGATTTTTCGCGGGCAGCCGACATAGCTAGTCAGGCTTCGAAACACGGTGCAAAGGTGAAGTCGAAATTGTGGTGCACCCCCGGCTCCGAGCAGGTCGATGACACGGTCAGCCGTGATGGACAAAAGGAAGCGCTGGAAGCGATTGGCGCCATCGTTCTCGCGAACGCGTGTGGCCCCTGTATCGGTCAGTGGAAGAGAGACGACATCGAATCGGGTCAATCGAACTCGATTCTGAGTTCGTTCAACCGCAATTTCCCGAAGCGCAACGACGGCAATCCAGAAACGCTTTCGTTCATCAGCAGCCCCGAAATCTGTGTCGCCTATGCCTTGGCCGGTACTCTCGATTTCGATCCGATGACGGACGAGATCGAGGCGTCGGACGGAACCCGATTCAAGCTTGATCCGCCTGGTCCCGCGCCGGAAATTCCTCCGAAGGGATTTGAGATCAGCTTTGGTGGTTACGAGTCCCCTCCGGCAAAGGGCGAGCGCAGCGCGATCAAGGTCGAGATCCAACCTAACAGCGAACGCCTTCAGTTACTCGAACCGTTCTCGGCCTGGAACGGCAAGGATTACGAGAACCTGCCTCTACTTCTGAAGGCGAAGGGGAAATGTACGACCGACCACATCTCGATGGCGGGTCCCTGGCTGCGTTTCCGCGGTCATCTAGACAATATCAGCGACAACATGTTCATTGGTGCGATCAACGCTTTTACCGGAGACGCCGGGTTGGGGAAGAACCTCGAAACTGGCGAAACCGGACAATCCTTTCCGTCCATCGCGCGCGACTACAAGCAACGCGGACTCCGCTGGGTCGTCGTCGGAGATGAAAACTACGGGGAAGGTTCGAGCCGAGAGCATGCTGCGATGGAGCCGCGCCATCTGGGTGCGGCGGCCGTGATCGTTCGCAGTTTTGCGCGTATTCACCAGTCGAATCTGAAGAAACAGGGCGTGCTGCCCCTGACCTTTGTCGACCCAGCCAATTACGATGATATCCAGGAAGCGGATCGGATCAGTATCGTAGGACTTGCGGATCTCGCGCCGGATCGGAACGTCGAGATCATCGTGAGTCACGAGGATGGCAGTGTGGATCGTTTCCAGGTCGCACACACTCTCAACGAAGAGCAGATCGGATGGTTCCGGGCGGGTTCGGCTCTGAACCTCCTTCGCGTCAATTCAGGATCTTGACCTTCTTTATGGGCCGCGGGGAAATCGAAGCCGTTACGCGTCGCTCGAGTTCTCCTCGTTTTGTGGGGACGCGAAGGCTTCGAGCAGCCACGCCCTTCCTGCTGGAAATGCGAGCGGGATGGCGATTGCGGCCAAGAAGATTGCGGCCGCGTAGGTTGCGCTCATCCAGCTGAGGTCGGCGAGCGCGTTTCCGAAATAGGAAAAGATCGACGCTCTGATCAGCCCGCCGACGAAGGCAGCCATGATGAAGTTCACCATCGTCATGGGCGTTAGGCCAGCCGCCATCTGGATGGGGGACAGCGGCATTATCGGATATCCGCAGGCGATTGCGAGAGTCGCCGCACCGGAGCGGTGAGTAGCGAAGTCCAGCAATCGGTGTCCGCCAGGACTGATCCGTCCTTCGACCCATTCGCGCCCCGCATAACGTGCGATCAAAAAGAGAGCCAGACCCGACAGCATCAGACCAACACCGCCCACGAGCGTGCCGATACCGGTCCCAAAGCAGAGGCCGGCCGCGATCAGTACCACCTGAGACGGGAGCGCAAGGAACGAACGTCCCGCAATCACGAACACGAATAGGATCGGTCCCGCGGTTCCGAGGCTTTCCGCGAAGCTGCGAACCGATTCGGGATCGAGCGCGATGCCGAGATGATTGCGAGTCCAGGCACCGAGTCCGAGGATCGAAGCGACGATCGCGGATGTGACCAACAAGCGTCTTTGAGTTCTGGACATCGGAAGAATCATATCTGGTCCGACCGGCAAAGCGAATTGGGTATGGTGGGGTGCATGTCGGACGAGCCCGTGCCGGCAGCCCATGCCGGAAGGGAGTGGAGCCATGGCGCGCCCGAGCGCTGAGAGCCGCACGATCTCCTTGGACGCCGCATCAGGACTTTTTGATCGAATTCGTTCCCGATGCGCCGAGGTGACGAAGCGCGCCCAGCACGTGCGAATCGACGATGCTGGCCTGGAAGCCTTCGCGCTGCGCCTCGCGAGCGACCAATGGTCGGCAGACGACCTCGATCCGGCACATTATTTTTCCGGAAATGAATCGGAGACACTCGCCTTTGTGGTCAGTCTCGACGCGATCAACTTTGGTTCTGGATGGTTTCCTGCGTTGCACAAGCGGCCTGGCATGTCCGGCTATCGGACCATCGCGACGGCCTGCCGCGAGCGCTTCGAGGTGCAGGGGAGTTTTGGTGGCGAAGCGCTTCGCGCCACGACACCTGAGTCGATGGCAGAGGTGCTTGGGCAGGACCTGCGTCATGGCGAGGTTGCGGAACTGATGGGTCTCTACGCGCAAGCGTGGCGGGACTTGGGTGTGTGGCTCGCGACTGAGCACGACGATCAGTTCGAGTCCATCG
>JAQBEG010000088.1:0-9374 GCA_032123985.1 Deltaproteobacteria bacterium | reverse complement strand
CCTGGACGAAGCCGGCCACCGCGTCTCTTCTGACATCGACCCTGCCCTCGACGCATAACGCGATCGCAAAACCATCAACGCTTTCTAATGATCTCACGCTGATCTCGGAAGCCATGCAGGACGGTGGCTACACGACCGGTGGGATCGTGTCGAACGTTAATCTTGCAGAGAGCTTTGGCTTCGCACAGGGTTATGACGACTATTACTACCTCGGACCGGACTACATCGCCTACGCGGAAGAATCGAGTTCGAAACTGATCATCTACCAACTCGTTCGGCAGATCTGGCTGGGTCTGGCTGGCGGTGATGAAGTTCGTTTCAACGACTTTTATCAAGATTCACAGGTCGTCAATGAAGTCGCCTTCGATTGGCTCGACAAGCGCAGGGACGAACGTTTCTTCCTGTTCCTTCACTACATGGATCCGCACGACCCCTACTTCGAGCACCCCTATAATGGCGTCGGTGTTGCGCGCGTATCGATGCCCGAGCCGGAACCGGAAATGGCAGAGCGGCTTCACGCGCTCTATCGCGGTGAGATCGAATATCTCGACGTCCAATTCGGAGAGCTTCTCGCAAAGCTCGATGCGGAGGGCCTCTATGATGACACGATCATCGTCTTGACCGCCGACCATGGCGAGGAATTCGCTGATCATGGCGGCTACTGGCACGGTCTCACGCTCTATGATGAGCAGATTCACGTACCGCTTCTGATCAAGTGGGCCGCCAATTCAGAACCTGTCGGTCGGGGCGCAGAATCGGGGCTCGCGCGGTCTATCGACGTAGGCCCGACGCTACTGGGCGCTGTCGGAATCGACGTGCCGGAAACCATGCAGGGCGTCGACCTCCGTGCGCCCTTCTCTTCACGGCTCGAAAAAGACCGTCAGGTCTTCTCGGAAGAGGACCACGAGGGCAATGTGCTCTGGTCGCTTCGCACCGAAGACGAAAAACTGATCGTCGCAAACGAGGCCAACCCTCGCGGGCTGCCCGCGCGGGAGTATTTCAATATCTCGGCGGATCCGGGAGAGCTCGATCCCTATGACGACCCCGAGGCCGAGCAGAGACTGGAGGAAATGGCGGAGCTTCAACGGTTGGCCGCTGAAGGCAAGGCCGTCGAGAACGAAGACGTCGAGATGACGTTTACGCGTTGTGAGCAACTTCGAGTGCTGGGCTACGTCGAAGACTGCTCCCACCTGCGTTAGTCGAAGCCGAGTAATTTCAGAAGCTCGCTCATCGAGTTCAAAACCGTGTGGGCTGCCTTGAAATTGCCCGTTTTCGACAATTCGTTCGGGATCGCGATACACGACATTCCGGCCGTTGTGGCTGACGCGAGTCCTCGTTCTGTGTCTTCGATGACCAGGCAGCGTTCGGGCATAATATCCATGCGAGCTGCGGCGACCATGTAGGGCTCCGGATGGGGCTTGTGATGCGTGTAGTCGCCGTCCGCAAGGATGAAATCGAAAAATCGAGTGAGACCCGTCTGGGTGTGGATTCGATCGAAATGATCGCGATCCGAACTCGTCACGATCGCCATGGGCACGCTGCCGTGTAGACGTTCGAGCGTTTCACTGACACCCTCCAGGACTCGAACGCCTTCATCGATCAGCTCCGAATAGCGACGTCCACGCAGAACTCGAAGCCTCAGGATTTCGTCGTCCGAAACTCCGCGCGCCGAGGCCAGGTCGAAGACGCTCCGGCCGCGCCGCATCGAGATCTCGTGATAGTCCTCGGCAGTCACCACGACGTCGACCGTCGCCAGCAACTCCTGCGTCGCCCTGAGAAAGAGCGGCTCGGTATCGACGAGGATGCCATCGTTGTCGAACAAAATGGCGTCGAAGGATCCCTTCAATCGGCCGACCTCATGCGATCACGTCTCGTCTTTCTCGAGTCGAAGCGACGCAGAATTCATGCAGTAACGTAAGCCGGTAGGCGGAGGCCCATCCGGGAAGACATGGCCGAGATGAGCGTCACACGCGGCACAAAGCGACTCTGTACGAATCATGCCATGAGCCTGATCCGTCTTCTCGGCAACTGCGTTCTCATCGATGGTCTCGAAAAAACTCGGCCAGCCCGTGCCCGAGTCGTATTTTGCTTCCGAACGAAAGAGCGCTGCATCACAGCAGATGCAGTGATATGTACCGACCGCCTTCTCGTCCCAATAGCGCCCGGTGAAAGCCGCCTCGGTTCCGGAGCAGCGCGCGACCTGATAATCTTCGTCGCTCAGTTGTTCACGCCATTCTTCATCGCTTCGAGCAATTTTCTCTTTGTCTGCCATTTTGTCTGCCATTTCGATTCCTCCATTCTCAGATTCGTTTCGCGATCGCGTTGAGCGTTCCGACCGCGCCTAAGCCTCTTCGAGAGACACGCGGACTGCGTGCCCCGCGGCTTCGAGTCGCACGATCCGTGGATGATCCGACTCCTCTCGAAATTGCAGTTTCAATACCATCAACGAGCGCAACCCAAGCGCACCGACACCCTCTTCGACCCCGCCTGGCCAAGCCGCCGTGATGGGCTGACCCAATAGTCGCCACCACGGCTCGTTCTCATCGAGTGATTCGAGCCCGGCGGGCGGTGCGTCAGCGACTTCCAAAGGCTCGATGAGTAATCCATCGTCATTAGGATGTATGACGATGCGACCGACGTCGAATGTCAACAGCAGCATGCCGGGCGCCGCATCCGTATAGTCGGCCTCTGCGCGGAGGATTTTCCCACGCGCCTCGACCGCTCGTTCGAAGATCTCGAGACCCGACAGATTCGACATCGGGATAGTTTACACTGGCCGGCCTTCGAGGAGAACGATTTGTCCCCCCGCAAACCGACCGCGCCCGACGCGGATGGCCAGAAACTGATTCGTCCCGATGGACTCGCGATTCGCCGTCGACGGCACGATCAAGGCTGGTCACCCCGTGAACTGGCCGGGGCGATCGAGAACGCCAGTTTCAACTCGAGTGGACTGCGTCTAACCCTGACGCCCAATCTGCTGAACGCGATCGAAGAACAAGGGGAACTGATTTCGTACGATCAACTCCTGCTGCTCGCGGACGGGTTTGATTGTGATCCGGTGGATCTCATCGCAGAGGGCGAACTCTCGAGTCGCCGGGGTCGCGGACGGATGAGCTAGCCGAGCCGAGTTGAGGCTCATTCTCGGCTACCGGGTTTCGTCGACGTGTCGAATTGCCATTTCCCACGACGCGTATCCGCCCCGATTGCGGAGTTCAGCGCGCTCAGGAACTCGTTGCGAGGCCATTCCTTGGCGCCGAAGCGGATCAGGTGTGCGGTTTCGACCTGACAGTCGATGAGGTCGAAGTTCCAGGCGCCCAGTTGACGAACGAAAGCCGCGAAGGCGATTTTCGATGCATCGGCTTCGTGGGCGAACATGGATTCACCGAAGAACGCGCGACCGATAGAGACGCCGTAGAGGCCACCGACGAGTCTCTGCCCTTCTTCAGTATTCAGATCCCAGGCCTCGACCGAATGTGCGAAGCCGAGCTCGTGTAGGACGATATAGGCCTCGATCATTTCGTCTGTGATCCAGGTTCCGTCTTGATCCGGACGCGGTGTCTCACTGCAAGCATGGATGACCTGCGCGAAGGCCGTATCCATGCGAAGCGCAAACGGCCTCGCTCGCTCGCGCTTCGCGAGGCTGCGGCCGACGTGAAGATCTGTCGGGCGAAGGACCAATCTCGGATCGGGCGAGAACCAGAGAATCGGCGCTTCGTCGTACCAGGGGAAAGCGCCCTGCGCATAGGCCGCCAACAATCGCTCCGCCTCGAGATCACCGCCGTAGGCCAAGAGTCCTCGCGCGTCGCTTTTGCGTGGATCTGGAAAGGGGAAGATGCGTACCAGTTCGGCAACGAGCGACTGGGTCGTTCGATTCATCGAGTCGCGAGCTGGACGATGTCCCCGGGCCAGCGCGCCCCTTTCTGTTGCTTGCTCATCGACGGCTGATTCTCCCTGCCCCCCTGCCCCTGCCTCACCGCCGGGGACGAGTTGACGCACTCGGACTTCGGTCGTAGGGTTGCGACTTCAGGTTCGAACGCAAGGGGTTGATTTCCGGAGCTTGCAGACCCTCGGACCCGCTCATGCCTTTCATGACGTCCATGACGTCGACGACAAGTTGATCGACGTAATGAAGAGTGAGCGTGCAGCCCTGGCAGCTATTTCGCGAGGACCTCGAGGTCCTCGCGGAGCAGAAGTCAGAAACCCTGCCCGAGTTGCTAAGCGCCCTATCACAATCGTCACTTAGCTACACTATTTAGCTACACATAGCGACACATAGCGAGACTTCGCCCATTCGCACGCCTACGCGCTAGACAGCCGCTCCACCAATCGTCTGTTTTTCCGCACAAGGCACCCGGCCACAATCGACCCGGTGGACCGTGAACGAGACGAAGTATCGAGATGAATGAGCGTCCGAGAGGCAAAATGTCCGAAATACCCGATGAGCCGACCGATCGCGGAAGCGCGACGAGCTCTGTCCATGCCGGAGAACTTCGGCAACAAGAAGCCAACGCAATCACGACGCCGATCTATCAGACGTCGACGTTCTGGTTTCGCAACTCGAAAGAAGTCACTGACTTTCAGGAAGGCAAGTCCAAACGCGAGGAATATGGCCGCTACGGCAATCCGACCTGGCGCTCCGTCGAACGCAAGATCAGCGCGCTCGAAGGCGGTGAAGAAACTGTTCTCTTCGCTTCGGGTATGTGTGCGGCGACGACCACCTTCATGGCACTGCTACCGGAAGGCGGCCATTTGATTGTGACGAGCGACTGCTATCGCCGAACACGGCAGTTCATCAATCAGTTCCTCTCCCGCATGGGCGTCGAAACGACCGTGATCGAACCGAGCAATCTCGGAGCCTTCGAGGCCGCAATCCGACCGAATACGAAGATCTTCTTCACCGAATCGCCGACGAATCCCTACCTGCGCGTGGTCGATGTCCCCGCGTTCACCGAAGTCGCACATGCGAACGGTGTCAAGGTCATCATCGACTCGACATTCGCTACGCCCGTCAACCACAGAGCACTGGGCGATGGCGCCGATCTAGTCCTGCATAGCGCAACCAAATATCTCGGCGGCCATAACGATCTGCTGGCGGGGACGGTGACCGGTCCGAGGAAATTGATCGAGCCCGTGCGAAGCGCACTCGGCGTGCTCGGCGGAATCATCGACGCGCACGCCGCATGGCTGCTCCTTCGCGGAATCAAAACGCTCGACATTCGCATGGAGCGCCACAACTCGAATGGACTCGCCCTCGCGACGTACCTCGAAAGACATCCGAAGATCCGAAAGGTCTGGTATCCGGGCCTTCCGAGTCATCCGGATTTCGAGATCGCACAGAGGATCATGAGCGGTGCGGGCGGCGTCGTCACCTTCGAGATCGAAACGGACCTCGAAGGTGCGATGCGCTTCATCGATGCGACGACGATCCCGTATCAGGCCCCGAGCCTCGGCGGTGTCGAGAGCCTGATCGAGCTTCCGGTCACAATGTCATTCTGGGACGTTCCGAAGCCCAAGCGACTCGAACTCGGCATCACGGACAGCCTGGTCCGCTACGCCTGTGGCATCGAAAACGCCGACGACATCATTTCGGATGTCGAGCAGGCGCTCGCTAAGGTCTAGCAAGCGAGTCGAAGAACGACGCCGCGCAGCCATCATCACGTCAATGGCCGCGCGGATTCAACGTCGCCAGCGCTCGCGCCGCGCAGTCGCGTACGTATTCCATGTCGTCGCGCAGTGCCCCCTCGAGCCTGGAGACTGCCATCTCTGCGTCGGCGCCCATCTCGGGCAGGGCGCAGGCGGCGTTGCCACGCACCTTCCAATGAGGGTCGAGAAGCGCGTCCATCAAGGACCGCGTTGCGCCACGACGCGCCGCCTCGACGCCATACGCCTCCAGTGAAAGAACGGCGACCGAACGCACCTCTTCGGACGGATCGTCCAAGAGTGCAAGTGCTAGGGCGGGCACGGCCAGATCCGGGTCGGCTTTCAGCTTCGGCAACGCGCTTGCGCACCACGCTCTGCCACGCAGATTCTTGACATCGTTCTCCATCATATGGGCAAGATCGGCCGCAGCCGGCCTTGCGGCTGGGCCAATTTCATAGAGCGCCATGGCGGCCCAGGAACGCACGAACCGATGCGAATCCGCGAGTGCCAACCTCAGCTCCGGAACCGCGGATTCCGCCGCAGGACCTATCCCACCAAGAGCGCCCGCAGCAGCCTTTCGAACACCCATGATGGGATCGGACAGCGCTTCGATCAGCGCCGATACGGCCGGCCAGGCAACGGGTCCGAGTTCCCGCAATGCCATCGCCGCACCAATACGCGCTGTCACGTCTTCGCTCTTCAGATCTTCGAGTAGAGGGAAGACCGCTGCGTTCGCGTGGGGCGGTTCGTCGCCAATCGCCTCTTGCGTGGCTCCGACCACACCGGCGAATGCGAGGACAAGGGAGACCCCTGTCATCCATCCGGGCCACTGCAGCGAACTGAGAAGTCTCACTTCCAATCCACCGCTCGCAGATGATCGTGAAACGCCATGTGAGTTGTTTCTCCAACCTCCGGAAACAGAGCATGAAGCTCAGCGAGCACCTTCAGAAGGGCCCGATGCGAACGGTGGAGTCCTTCGTGATAGGCGTACTCATTCGTCAGCTGCGATTCGAAAGGCCGTCCCGCCTCGAGCGCTTCGTACCAATCGTGCACGAAACCGCGTTGGAGTCCGAATGCTTCCGCAATCAAATCGCGTACAGATTCGACACGCACTGGAGTCTCAAAATTATCTAGACGGACCCGTAGGTCGTCCATGCGTTCAATACAGTCCGCGGGATGCAATCCGCT
Organism: Deltaproteobacteria bacterium; assembly: GCA_032123985.1. Lineage (GTDB taxonomy): Bacteria > Myxococcota_A > UBA9160 > UBA9160 > UBA4427 > UBA4427. Next base: position 2,546 of record JAQBEG010000088.1, on the reverse strand, counting down.
TTCGCCGTCCGATTGGAACCAAGGACCAACATTGACGTTCAGCAGGCTGGCCTCGTCGGTGAGCGTGAAGATGTTTTCCAGAAAACGCGATTCCTCGGGGTCCAGATGCGACTCCGCGCGTTGCTGAAAGGGTGTCCGTCGTAGTTGACGGACCGTATAGACGTCTTCGACTCAATCGATCAGGTCGGCCGAGACGGCCGGCAGGCTCGTCAGCAGGCACAGTCCCGCGAACAGGCATTCCAGTCGTAGTTTTCTTCGCATGCAGGCCATCATGGCGAGGACACTTCCGGCGCTCGATCCGTTCGACGAGCGCAAACCCTCACACGGAATTCGGCCGGACGGGCACGAGAGCTTGAGACAGGGCGGCTGGCCTGCCTGCAGCCTGCCGAGTGGTTACGCCTTGGAGAATAGAAGCTGCGAGCGCTCCTAGAAGAGCCGTTCCTGATGCGGCGACGCCTCCGAAGGCGTCAGACCGGCGGACTCCATGGCGAGCAGTCGGGCCTTCAGCTCCAGGCCGCCCGCGTATCCCTGAAGTGCGCCACCGCGTGCGATCACACGATGGCAAGGGACGATGAGCGGAATCGGGTTCGCACCGTTGGCGGCACCGACCGCTCGAACGGCTTTCGGTCGGTCGATCGAGTTCGCGATATCCGAATACGAAGCGGTATCGCCGTAACCGATCTTGGCGACGAACTTATACACCGCTAGTTGAAACTCTGTCGCGCGAAGATCGAGATCCATCGTGAACTCACGACGCTCGCCCGCTGTGAACTCGAGGAGTTGGTCGATCATTTCGTCATGCGCGGCGCGCCGAACGACGACCCGTGCATCTCGTGCGTGCATCTTCTTCCAGCCCTCGAATCCGCGACCACTCTGGTTGGGCAGCTCGATGTAGACCAGGCCTTTTTCGCTACTCACGATTCGTAGAGAACCGAAGGGAGTTTCGAACCGGGTCGTACAGAGGACTTCCATGACGGTCATAATACCGGACACGGTCTCGAAGCAAAGAAGAACTTGCGTCAATCCTCGTCGGTTTCGGACCTGACTTCCGGCGCCGCGAGTTCCTCGCTAGCGATTTCGAGACGCTTGATCATTTTCTGCAGCGACTGTCTCGGGATTCCGAGCTTCTCGGCCGCACCACTCTTACTGCCCGCCTCACGTACCGCCGCCACCAGCATCCGTCGCTTGAGCGAATCAACAGATCGATTGAGATCCCAATCGTCGAGAGGGGCGAAACTCGCTGCGTCTACTGGCCCACGCGCCTCTCCTCGGGGCCCGGCTCCGCCCATCTCGGCAGAGCCGCGTACGTGCTCGGATAGATTCTCGAGTCCAATCGTCTCCTCCGGACCCGCCAACGCCACCACCCTTTCGATTTCGTTGGCAAGTTCCCGGACGTTTCCGGGCCAGCCATAGCCGACCAGTCGATCCATCGCGGCGTTCGAGAAACCGACGAACTCGCGCTTTGCGCGCTTGCCCGCAACATCGAGAAAATGATGCGCCAGCGCGGGAATATCGGAGCGGCGTTCGCGCAAGGTCGGCAATTCGATCTCGACGACGCGTAGTCGATAGTAGAGATCCTCACGAAACCGACCGTCATCGACCATTTTCTTCAGATCTCGGTTGGTCGCAGCCAGAACCCGCACATCGACCTTGCGGGTCTCGGAGGATCCGAGCGGCCGGATTTCACCGTCCTGAAGTACACGGAGAAGCCTGACCTGCATCCCGGGCTCGGTCTCGCCGACTTCGTCGAGAAAGATCGTGCCCCCATCCGCGACCTCGAAAAGGCCCTTCTTGTCGATATGCGCGCCGGTAAACGACCCCCGTTTGTGGCCAAAGAGCTCACTCTCGAGCAGCGTATCCGGAAGCGCTCCACAGTTCTGTGCGACGAATCTCTTGTCCTTGCGCGGGCCGGAGTAATGAATCGCCCGCGCCAGAAGGTCCTTGCCGGTTCCCGTCTCGCCGGTCAGCAGGACCGTCGCATCGGTCTGTGCGACCTTTTCGGTCACGTCGAAGATCTTCTGCATCGCTGGCGCGTCCCCGATGATCCCCTCGAAGGAATACCGCGCCTCGACCTCTCGCCGGAGATAGAGATTCTCGGCGCGAAGGCGGTCATTGGCCTCCGCCAGCGCATCGGCGAGCTGTGCATTCTCGCTCGAGAGCTCATAGACCTCGAGCGCACGCTTCACGCTGACTCGCAAATCGTCCGGCTCCCAGGGTTTTGGGAGATAGCGGTAGATTCGTCCCTCATTGATGGCACGAATCAGCGAAGGCATATCCGCATAGCCGGTCAGCATCATGCGGATCGCACGTGGATTGCGCTCGATCACCTTTTCGAGGAACTCGACACCGCTCATGCCCGGCATCACCTGGTCCGAAATTACCAGCGCGATCTGCTCACGGTCGAGGATCTCGAGACCCTTCTCACCGCTGGTCGCCGTAAAGATCTCGTATTCGGCACCCAGGGTGAGCTCGAGCGACTCGAGAATGGCGTCCTCGTCGTCGACAACGAGAATCCCATACTGGCGCGTTTCACCTGTTGGCCTTGC
>JAQBEG010000087.1:0-2657 GCA_032123985.1 Deltaproteobacteria bacterium | reverse complement strand
CGCTCATCCTCGGTAGCGGTATCCCAGCCCTCGTCGCAGCGGCGCGAATCGGGAAGACCGGCCAGCGTGTGCTGGTCGTCGAAGAGGAGGCACGGACGAAGCTCCCTCCGGCGCTCCGCGAACCCTTCTTTCTGGCTGGACTTCGCGACGAAGGCATATTGGACGCGAGCCTGCGCGCGCTGACGGTTCCACTGATCGACCGACGCCGATTCGCCGCCGAGCGCCTCGCCTACCAGATCGCCGCCGATCCGTTCCGGCTCGACATCGGACAGCCGGCCGTCACCGCGGAGGAACTCGTTACCTGGGGACTCGCGAAGCCCGATGATGCACAAAGCCTCGTCCGTCAACTCATCGAAGCTTCCGAGATCGAACGCCGCCTGCTTCTCGAGGCCCAGTTCGTACGGATCGGCCGACGCATCGCGGGTAGCCGTGTAGTTCCGGGCGTCGGCAATCACAAACGCGGGCTGCCGGGAGATGCCGCAGCGGCCACCGGTGCCCTGGCACAGGTCATCGCGGCGCAGATCCGCAGCCTCTCCAACCTCGGCGAAAATTCCCCATCGCCGGAAGCCCAGGCAAGGCTGCTGGGCCTCGGGCTGGCCGGGGGAGTGGGTTTTGCAGACTCACCGCCTTGGCTCCTCGATCTCCTTCGCAAGAGAGTCACGGCCCACTACGGCGACTTCCGAACCCTGTCCGGCGACTTCGAACTGGTTTCGGTGTCCGGACAGCCGGGCATTCGAATCGTTCGCAACGGCGAGATCTGGTTGGGTCGCGCCCTCGTTCTGGCCGCGCCGCCGTCAGCGCTGCGCGACCGTGTCCACCACGAACCGATGCGCCCGTCGCCGAGCCTGCTCGATCGACCAGTGACTCGCGGCTATCGAGCCGCCTTTCTCTACCGTGTCCCAACGACGTTTTTGCCTGAAGGCATGAGCGCGCGTGTCATCCTCCCCGGTACGCCGAGCGAACCCAGCGCGAAATCGGATATCGGGGCGGGCCATCCCACATTGTCGGTCACCGCTTTTCCGAACGAGACCCATCCTGGATGGGTTGACCTTGTCGCGCGGGCAATGGTCCCACAAGCGGAGCCCGCCAGTCTGCCGAATCAGCTCGCGAGTCTCAGGCAATCGATCGCGGATCGTCTCAGGACCCTGATGCCGTTCTGTGGGGATCACCTGCATCACGCCGAGGGGCCATCGCCCCAATGGGACACGGACGATGGCTGGCTCGAAGATCCTCTGCCCGGCACCGGTTGGCCAGCGGAGATCGACCTGCGACTCTCTACGCGCCCACCCATCTATCATCTCGATCGCGCTTCGGTCGCCGGACTCGGCCTGGAGGGAGACCTCTTGCTCGGCTGGCGCGGCGGCGATGCGATCGCGGGTGAATTGGCTTGAGAGAACGAAAACTGGATCCGGAATCGCTATCGCTGCTCGAAGACGATGAGGTAGTACCGATCCCCGTCGACTTCCCGTCGAAGGAGAAACGGGCGGTCGCCTGGCCTGCGCTTTGGCGGATGATCTCGATGTCGCTCTCCCATTGGAGAGCACTGGCGGCCGTTTTCTTCTTCGCAGGCGTCTTCTCGGCCAGTCGCTTCATTCGCGCGTGGCTGGCCAAACCACTGCTCGATGAAGTCCTCGTCCCCGCGGCCAACGGCGTTCTGGACTTCTCCGTCGTCGAGGGTCGACTCTGGCAACTCGGACTGATCTTGGCCTTCGCACTCGTCGTCACTCCGTTGGCGCTGTTCTATCGGGCGTATCTCGCCAACTGGATCGTGGCCCGCGTACGAAAAGACGTCGATCTCGCGGTCGCGCGAAAATTTCTGAATGCGCCACTTCGAGTCCACCGCAACGGATCGAGCGGCGATCTGCTTTCCCGTGCGTTGACCGACGTTCAACTCGCTTGCCAGTCGTTGAACATTCTCTATCGCGAAACGATCAATAGCGTAATGATGCTCGCGGGCGGCGTGATCACGATGCTCATCACGAGTTGGCAGCTTGCGCTCATCAGCTTGACGACGGTGCCACCGCTGCTCTTCGTACTCGGATATTTCGGGCGGCGCATTCAGCGGCAGACCTTACGCCGGCAGGAGACGCAGGGAGATCTGTCACAACATCTCGTCGCGATTCTATCCGGCATCAAGGTGATCAAAGCGTTTCGTGGCCACGATCTCGAACTCGAGACGTTCGAAAGGGAAACAGAAAAATACTTCAAACGACACATGAAGGTGATGTGGAATCGGGTGATGGCCAAGGCGTCGACCGAAGCACTCAATCAGACCGTGGGCACGTTGATCATGGGCATCGGTGCGATCCTCGCGCTCAACGATCTCTGGGACGTCACACTCGGCACCCTCGCGGCCTTTGCGCTTATCCTGGTCACGACATACAAACCGGTCAAGACCCTGACAGCGTCGTACGCATCCGTGATGGAATCGATTGCCGGCGCGCACCGCCTCTTCCAGGTGCTCGACATGGAGGAAGAAACACCCGATCGACCCGATGCGGTACCCATGTCGGGCCTTTCCAATGGAATCCGCTTTCGCGATGTCTGTTTCGATTATGGCGAAGGTGAAATTCTTCGCGGCGTCGATCTCGACGTTCAACCAGGCGAGGTCATCGCAGTCGTCGGTCGTACCGGCACAGGCAAGAGCACGCTCATGG